>JBKEBR010000202.1:0-2023 GCA_047973285.1 Oscillospiraceae bacterium
AGCCGGTGGGCAATCATGATAATGGTTTTATCTTTGGTCAGCTCTTCAATGGCGGCCTGTAACCGGCCTTCGTTTTCCGGGTCAACATTGGCCGTGGCCTCATCAAAAATAACAATGGGCGCATTTTTAAGCAGGGCGCGGGCAATTGAAATTCTTTGCTTTTCGCCGCCGGAAAGGGAAGCCCCTCCTTCGCCAATCTGGGTGTCGTACCCTTGCGGCAAACCGGAAATGAAATCGTGGCAGCAGGCCCTTTTGGCTGCTTCAACCACGTCTTTGCGGGTTGCGCTGGGCTTGCCAAATTTGATGTTGTTTTCAACAGTGTCTGCAAATAAATACACATTTTGAAACACCATGCTTACATTGGCCATCAGGCTGCTCAGCGTGTATTCGCGCACATCAGTGCCGCCAATACTTACAGAGCCGCTGTTTACATCCCAAAAGCGGGCAATAAGGTTGCAAAGGGTGGTTTTTCCCGAGCCGGAAGGCCCAACAATGGCCGTCATTGTTTTATCGGGAATGGAGAGGTTTACTTTATTTAAAATGGGCCGTTTTTCGTAAGCAAAGCTTACGTTTTTAAATACAATGTTGTGCCGCAAAGGATGAACGGCTTTTTTGCCTTCGTCCATAGCGGGAACGTCGTCCATGGTGTTTGCCCGGTCTATAGAGCTTTCGGTTAGGCGCAAAGTGGCGGTGCCGCTGCCGGCAGATTTGAGCTGCCCGAAAATAAGAAAGGAGGCAATCATCATCATAAGGCAGTTGGCCAGGCTCATGCTGCCGTTTAAACAAAACCAGATAGAAACAAGAAGAATGGCCACGCTGCACAGGTCTAAAACAAGCTGCTGCGCCGCAATATAGGGGGTCATAGCTTTTTCCAGCGCGCTGTTTTTTTTGCAGCTTTCGTCAATGGCCTGGTCTACACGCTTGTTTGCGGTGGAATCTAAATTGAAGGCTTTAACAACGGCCATACCCTGTATTGTTTCCAGCACGGCGCCCACCAAAAATTCCTGTGCCTTTTGGCGCCGGGGCGCATCCAGCTCAGACCTTTTTTCCATTCGTGAGGTAACCCATAAAAACAACAGAATGCCCGCAGCAACAATCAGGCCAATTCTCCAATCAAAAACCAAAACAACAGCGGCAAATACCAAAGAATTGATAAAGCCGCCCAAAGTAGTTACCAGCACCACAGGGGCGGTATTTTCCACATCGCTTAAAATGCTGGTGGCTACACCGGTAATATTGCCCAGGTTATTTTGATTGAAAAAGCCCATTGGAACGCTTTTTAGCTTGTTGCCAATTTGAACACGCTTGTTGGCCACCATAAAGTATCCGGCATGTGTTCGCGGCAGTTGGGAATAATAGCGGGTTACAACCTGGCCAATTACGCAAAGCAGCATAAGGGCCAAAGCGGCCCATGCCGCAAAACTGCTTTTTGTGCTGGAAACCAGCGCGCCTAAAACCACAAAAATGGCGCTGAACTGTACCGCATGAAAAATCGCGTTGATAAACCCAAGAATGACGGATTTGCGGATGTTTTTTTGCTCTATACCCGAGAAGCGCCATATTTTTTTAAATACGTTAATCATTCTTCCTCACCGTCCTTTGCGCCTGTGTGCGCCTGCCACATTTGTTGGTAAAGCCTGCAATTTTTCAGCAAGTCCTTCTGCGTTCCCGCCGCTTCAACGTTTCCCTTGTTAATAACAACAATCTGGTCAGAATCTGTAATGGTAGATAAGCGGTGGGCAATAACAATCAACGTCTTTCCCGCCACCAATTTTCCAACCGCTTTTTGAATGACAGCTTCATTCTCGGGGTCAATATAGGCGGTTGCTTCATCCAAAATTACAATGGGCGCGTCTTTAAGCATGGCGCGGGCAAGGGCAATTCGCTGCCGTTCCCCGCCGGAAAGGTGGCCGCCTGCACCGCCTGCCATGGTGTCATAGCCATTTTCCAAACTGCGGATAAAAGCATCGCAGCCCGCAGCCCTGGCTGCCTGCTCTACCTGCGCAGTGGTTGCGCCTTTGCG
>JBKEBR010000203.1:0-3869 GCA_047973285.1 Oscillospiraceae bacterium
AGTATAGAAGCAACCTTTGCCATGCCAAAGCCGGGTGCTGCTTTCCCCCTGCTTACTGCTTTGGCACCCATTTACCCTTTTTTATTTGGCCAGCTTTACCCCTACACAACAACGCCCCGGCTAAGCCGGGGCGTTGTTGCCGCTTTATTCTTGTATATAGGCACCAGGAACTTTTGCGGCGTACGGCCACGCAGGCGTTTCCCCTGCCTGGGCGCATACTTTTCTATGCGCCCAGCCTGTAAACGGCTAAAACACCGCCTGCACCAAAACCATATACACCACAGTGCCGGTTGCAATGGCCACCAGAGAGTTTTTTACGGTGAGGTAAAGCCCAGCCACCACCCCTACCCCAATTATTTCCGGCAGGCCAAAGGGCCAGGCGGCAAGCGACATATCCTTTAAGCAATACACCACCAGCAGGCCGGTAATGGCAAAGGGCAATACCTTGCCAACATAAACCACAAAGCCCGGGGTGAGCCGGTGCTCGGGGAAAACCACAAATGCGAGGGCCCTTTCGGCAAAGGTTGCCAACGCCATTATGCCCACAATAAAGGCAGTTTGCCACACAGTCATTCGGGCTTCACACTCCTTTCTATGGGCTTGCGTGCCAGGGCAAATACAACAATAAGCACCGCCATGGCCGCCAAAATGAACCACTGGGGGCCAAACAAAACGCGGCAAACCGCCGAAGCGGAAAGCCCCAGCAGTGCGGGCACGCGGTTTGCCTTGCTTTTCCATTGCTCCAGAAGAATAACCACAAACAAGGCGGTCATTACAAATTCTATTCCCTTTGTGTTAATGGGCAGCGCCTGGCCCAGCAAACCGCCCAAAAGGCAGCCGGCCACCCAATAAAACTGGTTTAATGCCGCAATAGCAACCCAAAAGTGTTTGCGGGGTACTTCCGGCTGGTGTTTAGCCGAAACCAGCAGCGAAAAAGTTTCATCGGTAAGGGAAAAAACCATGTACCATTTTACCTTGCCAAAATTTTTGAATTTGTCCAGCATGGAAATGCCGTAAAATATATGGCGGGCATTTACCATAAGGGTAAGGGCAAGCGCCACCACCGGGTTAAACCCTGCCCCCATAAAGCCTGCGGCCACAAACTGCCCCGAGCCGGCATATACCAGCAGCGCCATTAAAAAAGCCCATATAGCGCCAAAGCCCTGGCTTTGCAGCAAAATGCCAAAGGCTATTCCCATAAAAAGATACCCGGTAAGCACGGGAATGGTGCAGGGAAAGGCGGCCGCCACCGCCTTTTTGATTTGTTTTGTTTTCACTTTTTCCTCCATAGTGCGCAGGCGGTGCTGCCCCGGCAAAACGCCTGCACCCACCCGCACAAAAAAGGCCCGGGGAAACCCGCGGTGCAAGGGCATTCAGCACGCCTTTGCCCGCGGGCCCACGGGCCCTGTTTTTGCTGTAAAAAGCAAGCCCTACCCACCGAGATAGGCTTTTTTCACCTCGGGCTTGTTGGCAAGCTCGCCGGCGGGGCCCTGCATTACCACACGCCCTGTTTCCAGCACGTAGGCACGGCTTGCAATTTCCAGTGCCATTTTGGCATTTTGCTCCACCAATAAAACCGTTACACCGGTTTCGTTTACATCCTGAATAATTTTGAAAATTTCCTGTACCAGCAAAGGCGACAGGCCCATAGAGGGCTCGTCCAGCAGCAGCATTTTAGGCCGCGCCATAAGCGCCCTGCCAATGGCCAGCATTTGTTGCTCGCCCCCGGAAAGGGTGCCCGCCACCTGCTTGCGCCGCTCTTTCAAGCGGGGCAGCAGGGTAAGCACATGCTGGTAATCCTCGTTAATTTCTTTGGGGTCTTTGCGCATATACGCGCCCATTTGCAGGTTTTCTTTTACGGTAAGCTGAGAGAAAATGCGGCGCCCTTCGGGCACCTGGGCAAGGCCCAGCCCCACAATTTGAAAAGGCTTTGTGGCCAAAAGGTCTTTTCCACAAAAGCTCACCTGCCCCGAACGCGCCTTAATAAGGCCGGAAACGGCGTGCAGCGTGGTTGTTTTACCGGCGCCGTTGGCACCGATAAGGGTTACAATTTCGCCTTCATTCACGGTAAAGCTTACGCTTTTAATGGCGTGTATGGCGCCGTAATATACTTCCAAATCCTGTACTTGCAGCATTTCCAAATTACGCACCCCCCAAATAGGCGGCTATTACCTGCGGGTTGCCCTGAATTTCCTCCGGCTCGCCCGCCGCAATAATACGGCCGTAGTCCAGCACAAAAATATACTCGCAAATGCCCATAACAAAGTTCATATCGTGCTCTATAAGCAGCACCGAAAGGGCAAACTTCTTCTGAATAACCTGAATGGTTTCCAGCAGCTCCTGGGTTTCGGTGGGGTTCATGCCTGCCGCAGGCTCGTCCAACAGCAGCACCCGCGGCCCCGAAGCAAGCGCCCGGGCTATTTCCAGCTTGCGCTGCTGGCCATAAGGCAGGTTTTTGGCCAGGGCATGTGCATTTTCATCAAGCCCTACCACCTGCAGCAGCTCGTGGGCGCGCTTGCTTACGGCACGCTCTTCGGTTTGGTAGGCGGGCAGGCGAAACACGCCGGAAAGCAGGGAATACTTCATTTGGTGGCCCATGGCGGTTTTCACATTGTCAATTACCGTCATATCTTTAAACAGGCGTATGTTTTGAAAGGTGCGGGCAATGCCCATTTGGTTGATAGCGTAGGTCTTTTTGCCCTTAATGCTGTTGTCATCCAGCAAAATATCGCCGTCGTTGGGGGGGTATACCCCGGTAAGCAGGTTGAAAATACTGGTTTTACCCGCCCCGTTGGGCCCAATAAGGCCTACAATTTGGTTTTCTTTAATGTGGAAATTCACCTTATCCACCGCATGCAGGCCGCCAAAAGAAAGGCTGAGGTCTTCGGCGCGCAATACTATCTTTTTCATTCGGCCCCTCCCCCTTTGGCATTCTTTTTGCCTTTAAAGGCTTTTGCAATTTTTTCATAGAAGGGAATAATGTGAATTTCACGCCGCCCCAAAAGCCCCTTGGGCCGGAACAGCATAACACAGATAAGAACAACGCTGTACACCAGCATGCGGTAGGTGGAAAAGCCGCGCAAAACCTCTGGCAGCACGGTAAGAACCGAAGCGGAAATAACCGAGCCGGTGATGGAGCCCATACCGCCGAGAACCACCATCATCAGAATTTCTACCGAACGGTTAAAGTCGAACTTGGCAGGGTCGATAACACCCACATGGTGGGCAAACAAGGCACCGGCAACACCGGCAAAAAAGGCCGAAAGCGTAAAGGTAAGCAGCTTGTAATAGGTGGGGTTTACCCCGCTGGCCTCGGCGGCAATTTCATCTTCCCGAATGGCAATTACCGCACGCCCATGGCGGGAGGTGCCAAAGGTATAGCTGAAGGCAATGGCAAAAATAGCCACCAGAAATACCACGTCGAACATGCCCGAGGGGTTTTGGCGGTTGGTAAGCGAAGGGATGCCTGACAAACCCTTTGCCCCGTTGGTAATGGCAAGGTTGTTGGCAACCACCCGAATAATTTCGCCAAAGCCAAGGGTGATAATGGCGAGGTAGTCTCCCCGCAGGCGCAGCGCGGGAATGCCAATGATAAAACCAAAGAAAGCGGCCATAAGCCCCGCCAGCAACATGGAGACCGGAAAGGAAAAGCTGATGTTCCAGCCTACGTTGATGGTAAACAGCGCCGCCGTATAAGCCCCCACCAGCATAAAACCGGCATGGCCCAGCACCAGCTGGCCCAAAAGGCCGGTTACCATGTTCAGGCCCACCGCCGCCACAATGTTGATGCAGGCAAGGTTCAGCATGCCCAGGTAGTAAGCATTTACAAGCCCCGCCCGGATAAGAAGGTGAAACACAACATAAAACAC
>JBKEBR010000204.1:0-1833 GCA_047973285.1 Oscillospiraceae bacterium
AAAAACCGACTGCCCGATGATTTGGGCAAACCCAAGCCCTGCAAAGTACCCGGCCACGCCGCCCACAACTGCGGTAACCAAAATTTCCGTTAAAACAAGCCATGATATGGGGGAATTATGAGCGCCAATGGCTTTTAACAGCCCTATTTCACGGCTGCGCTCCATTACGCTGGCAGTAACCAGGTTGGAAATACCCAGTGCAGAACCAACAAGGCTTAAAATGGTGATAAGCAACATCAAAAGCTGTGTTTTCTCAAGAATTGCCCCCTCCGATTCCGCCACCTGGCGAATTGGTTTGGCAACCGAATCGGTGATTACCTCCTCAATTTGATAGCAGATTGAACTGACATACGCCGTACAATACCACGTTTCATATTCTTTGACGGAAAGGCTTTTGATGTTTTGCGCCGCCCTGCGGGAAAGTTCGTTGTCGGGCGTTGTAAGGGCGCTTACCTCCACACTGCTGACAAGCCCCGTACGGCCTGTGAATTCCTGGGCAACCTGCAAAGGAACATAGATTTGTTCATCCTCATCACTTCCCGCGTTAAAAATGCCCTTCACCGTAAGCTCCTTGGTTTTTTCCTGAAATTCTATGGTGATAATGTCGCCAACCTGAATATTGTTTCTGCCCGCCACAAGGCTGCCCACCATGGCGGAATCTTTGTCCTGGTCGGCCAGCCAGTCGCCGGATACATCCCACCAGCTTTTCATGTTTTTCTTGCCGGTGTCAAGAGATTCCCCAGTGGGAAGATCTATGTGGTAGCTAAACCACGTGCCCACAAGCTCAATGTCGCTATCCCCGGCGTTAAGCCTTATATCCGTATTAAGATAAGGCGTAAAATCCACTATGTTAAAAGCCCAAAAAATGGTTTTGATATTGGCAAGCTCTGCTTCATCCAAATATTGGTCTGATACGCCGGAGCCTTCTCCAACACCATACAAGTCATCCAGCAAAGAAGCCCCTTTGGGCATTACGTTAATATTTGCGCCGTATGTTTTTAGTTCCTGGTTCACTTTATCTCCAACGTCCAGCATCACATTGAGCATGGCGGTTGCAAGAGAGGCACCCAGCGCAATTGTGAATGCGATCATCAGCATTTTCCCCATCTGACGAAGCAGAGCGCCCTTTACCATTCTCCAGAACATAGAATCACCTCATTCAAACCTTTTCTTTTCATTTTCCAGGTTCTGCGTCTCAATCACCATGTTGCCGCCGTTCAGGGTATAGGCAAGCGGCACGGGGTTGCAGCCGCCCTTAAAGCCTATGGTTGAGATGTTCATGACTACGTCGCATAACTTGCAGACAACCTCATCTCCGCGCTCGTAATACCCGGTTGGGCCGCAAATATCGCAGGCATCAAGCCCAACGCCAAACGCCACCGCATTTTTTTGTATAACAATAAACCGAACCTCGGTGCCATTTGAAGCCATATATGCAAATCGGTGCAAATGACCGTCATTGACATTTTCAAGTGGAATCACAATTTCGCCGCCTACAATATCCATCGGTTCGGCAGGTGAAAGAACAACCGCCCGTTCATTATACGATTTTATAACCGTCAGGCTTAAAACTGCGAGGATATAGCCCGCCGCCACAACCGTGCACCAGCGCCTTTGCTTGCGCGACGTTGCCCGGATTCTTCGGTGCTGTGCGGGGTTGGCAAACGTTTCTTTGGGATGTAAGCTTTTTATCCATAGCGCCGCTGGCGCCAGAATTGTGAACACCATAATTCCATATAAAAAGAAATTGTTGTAGTTGACAGCTATCTTGATAAATTCAAAAATCCATTTCGAGATTTACGAAACAAAGATAACATAGTTGCAAAACGTGGA
>JBKEBR010000205.1:0-8995 GCA_047973285.1 Oscillospiraceae bacterium
CGCCCCTTGTACGGGCAGCGCCCCGCCCCCATTATTTGTGCATGTGCACAAAAAATGGGGGCGGGGTTTCGAATTTGCATATTGCAAGCAAATTGCGTCAAATGCTATGATAAGGCCATTGCAAATGTTATTTATTTAACAATTACAGGTGGCAACCGTTACACACTGCGCCGCCGCAGGCATGCCGGGCGGCCCGTTTTGGCGGGCAAACCGGTGTGTGCGGCATACCGCACAGTGGCGCAGGGCGGCCTGCGGCAAAATAACCAAAGGAAAGCGCAGCGTTGAAAGGCCCGCTTTCCGGCAGATGGGAGTAGTATGAAAAAGAAATCCGCACTTAAAATTGCCTTTCCAATTTCCTCGGTATGGTTCGCCGCTTTGGTGGGGCCCTCTATGGTTTCAGGCATTTTTTCAACGGCTTATTATGCCCCCTATGGGGTGTGGGGGCTTGTTTTGCCCTGTTTAACCTTTGCCATTGCCTGCTTTATTATTACCATGGGCGCCGAGGTGGTTCGCAAGCACAAGGTATACAACTATTCTTCCTTTGCCAAGGTTATTTACGGAAAGCTTGCAAAGGTATTCTCCCCGCTGCTGGAGGTGTATATGGTAATTGCCATGATTGTAAGCGGCAGCGCTGTGGTGGCTATGGGATCTACCCTGCTGAACGAGCTGGTGGGCGCCCCCAAGCTGGTGGGCGCCATTGCAATGGCGCTTATTTGCATGGCTTTGGTGCTGTGGGGGGAAGAGCTGGTTCGCAAAAGCTCGGTGGTTATCTCCGCCTTTATGATTGGCGGGCTGGCCCTGCTGGCTTTTTACTCTATTTCCAGCCGGGCAGACATTTTGCAAAATATGCTTTCCAGCTGGTATGTGCCCGAGGGCGCCGTGCTTGGCCCGGGCATTATGGGGGCAATGGCGCTGGGGTTTTCTAACTCCTGCAACGCTTTGGTACTTAGCTCGGTAGAGCAAACCGTAACCAGGCGCCGGCATTCGGTTGCCATTGGCATTACCAGCTTTGTAATGAACGTTGGCGTGTTTGCCATAACCACCCTTTTGCTGCTGCCCTACACCCCCGAGGTACTGGCAGAGCAGGTACCCACACTGTTCATCATCAAAAATTACCTGGCAGCCAAGGTGCCCTGGCTGCCCACGGTATACATGCTTACCATGTTTGTGGCTTTAATGGATTCCTCCCAGCTGCACGCGGTGGTTTCCCGCACAATGGGGCTGTACCCCAACAAGGGAATTTTCAAAGGCAACACCCGGCTGAAAACCATTCTTACCGGCATTATTTATTTTGCCATCAGCATTTTAATTTCATTTTTGGGCCTTCGCACCATTGTGGGCAAGGGCTACAGCCTGCTGGGGTATGTTGCCATTCCCTTAATTGCCGTTCCCATTTGCATTGTTATGCCGCTGAAGGGGCTGCGTGCTTCTAAAAAAAAGAAAGAGCCGGCCGCCGAGCTGCCCGAAGCCGTATAGACCGCTGCCACGGGGGGGCTGTTTTTCAAGCCCTTTGGGTATGGAGCAAACAACCCCATACCGGCCTAAAACGCAAACCCGTTTTCCCTTTGCCCTTAACGCAGGCTCCCCCGCCCAAAACAATGGGCGGGGGAGCTTTTGTATATTTTTTTGTTCTAAATGGCGTATTCATCCACCATATCCAAAAGGCCATGCTCCAGCAAAATTTCCTCCAGCCGCGCCTGCGACATCGGCTTTGGAATGGTGAACATTTTGTTTTCATCAATGGCCTTGGCCAGGGCGCGGTATTCCTGCGCCTGCCTTGCCTCGGGGGTATACTCAATTACCGTTTTGCGCCGTATTTCGGCGCGCTGCACCACATTGTCGCGGGGCACAAAATAAATAAGCTGGGTGCCAAGCTCTTTTGCAAAGGCCCGCAGCAGGTCAAGCTCTTTGTCAACATTGCGGCTGTTGCATATAATGCCGCCAAGGCGCACCCCGCCGGTGCGGGCATACCTGGCAACCCCCTTGGCAATGTTGTTTGCCGCATAAAGCGCCATCATTTCGCCGCTGGCAACAATATAAATTTCCTTCGCCTTTCCTTCGCGAATGGGCATGGCAAACCCGCCGCACACCACGTCGCCCAGAACATCGTAAAACACATAGTCCAAATCTTCGGTGTACGCGCCCAGCCGCTCCAATAGGCCAATAGAGGTAATAATGCCGCGCCCCGCACAGCCTACGCCGGGTTCCGGCCCGCCCGATTCCACACAGCGGGTGCCCAAATATCCCTCCCGCATAATGTTGGAAAGCTCAATATCCTCCCCCGTTTCCCGCAGGGTGTCCAGCACGGTGCGCTGCGCAAGGCCGCCCAAAAGCAGGCGGGTAGAGTCTGCCTTGGGGTCGCACCCTACCACCATCACCTTTTTGCCGCTTTCCGCCAAACCCGCCGTCAGGTTCTGCGTGGTGGTTGATTTGCCGATTCCTCCCTTGCCATAAATGGCAATTTGCCTAAGCTGCTTGTTCTCCGACATTTGATAATCTCCTTATATTGTATATTCCGGCTGCTCCACCGTACTGGCAAGGTGCAGCTTTTCCAGAATGCTGCTGCGCATTGCCACAAAATCGGGGTTGTTGCGCTGCCGCGGGCGCGCAAGGCCAACCTCCAGTATTTCGCTTATTTTGCCGGGGCGCGGCGTCATAATTACAATGCGGTCGCTCAAATACAGCGCCTCGTCCACATCGTGGGTAACCAAAACCATGGTGGTGTCGTTCTTTTCCCACAGTTCAAGCAGTTTGTCCTGCAAGTTGGCCCGCGTAAAGGCGTCCAGCGCGCCCATGGGCTCGTCCAGAAGCAGGGCAACCGGGTGGTTGATAAGCGCCCGCGCAATGGCAACCCGCTGCGCCATACCGCCCGATATTTGGTGCGGGTAAGATTTTTCGAACCCCTGCAGGCCAATTAAACCAATAAACTGGCCCACCTCGTTTTTATTCTGCTTGTACACCCCACGGGCTTTGAGGCCCGCGGCAATGTTTTTTTCCACCGTAAGCCAGGGAAACAGGCTGCCCTGCTGGAACACATAGCCCCTGTCGGGGTGGGGGCCGCTTATTTCTTTTCCGCCAAGGGAAATGCTTCCGCTTTCGGGCACATCCAGCCCCGCCAAAAGGCGCAAAAGGGTGGTTTTTCCGCAGCCGGAGGGGCCAATAATGGAAAGAAATTCCCCCTTTTTTATAGAGAGGTCAATATTTTTAAGGGCCTCTACCGCACTGTTGTTTGCATCAATATAGGTGCGGTTTACCGCCGCAATTTCCAAAAGAGTTTCGCTCATTTCACCAGCCCCTTCTGCCACCGCAGCACGCGGCTTTGCACGGCGCCAATGGCCTTCATAATGGCAGAGAACAAAATTGCCATTACAATAATGGCCGCAAACACCTTATAATAGGCCGACCACACCTTTGAGGCATTGATGTAATACCCAAGGCCGCCGGGCTGGCCCATCATTTCCGACATAACCAGCGTTGTAAAGGCAAAGCCGTTGGCCGAAGAAATACCCGTAAAAATTTGCGGCATTGCATGCGGAATGGCCACATGGAAAACAAGGTAAGGCGTTTTGGCCCCCAGGGTTCTCGCAACCTCAAAATTCACCCGCGGGGTGCTGGCTATGCCCTGCGCCGTTAAAAACGCCACAGGGAACCAGGCACAAATAACAATTAAAAACGCCGCCGCCGCAAAAGGCGTTGGAAACAGGGTAAGGGCAAAGGGCATCCACGCCACAGCGGGAATAACACCGGTAATTTTAAGCACCGGGTATACCCAGTAATATATTTTGGGAAACCAACCAATTAAAATGCCGGTGCCTACGCCAACCACCACGCCAAGGGTAAACCCCACTGTAAACAGCCGCAGCGAGTACAGCGTATTTTGAAGAATATAGCCCCCCTCCATAAGAAAGGATTCTATAATTCTGGCAGGGCCGGGAAAAAAGGGCTGTGGCAAAACCAGCAGCTTTGTTCCCAGAATGTCCCACAGGGCAATTGCAAGGCCAATAACAAACCGGAACGGAACCCGGTTTACAAATTTTTTGCGCCGCCCCGCATTGGAATATGAAAAAACGGCAATGCCCGCATACAAAAGCACAATGCCCAAAAGCAAAAAGCGGTAGGCCTGGTTTGCCGTAAGCGAAACCCCCGCGCTTACCGGGTACACGGCGGCGTCAATGGCGGCAACCTGCGGAAAAAACAAATTCACCAGAATTGCCAGGGCAAAGCCCGAAACAGAAACAAGCGCCAGCAATAGAAACTGTACGCCCGAAGCTTCAAATTCAAGGCGCGGCCCCGGCGTTTGCCGGGGCGCTGCCTTGCTTTTTTTAGAAAACGAGAGGATGCTCACATTTTGTTCCTCCAAAAGCTGAATTGCCTGTTATTTGCCAAGCTCCAAATCTACCTCCTGGTAAATTTGCGCCGCAAAGGCACTGGCGTCGCTTGTTTTTAAATAGCCAATGTTTTTAAGCTCGGTTACAAAATATTCCACATCTTCCTTTACGTGGGTTTTGCCGGAAGAGCGGTCCTGCTCCGATGGATAGGCATAGCTGACCACCAGCTCTTTGGCAAGCTCTTTGTCGTCGATGGCGGAATATTTTTTGTCGGAAATGATATTCACCGCTTCTTCGGGGTTTTGGGCAATCCAATCCTGTGCTTTGTTGTAGGCGCGCAGCAGGGCCGCAATTTTTTCCGGTTCTTCCTCCAGCACTTTAGAAGAAGCGTACAGGAAGCAGCAGTATTTGCCCGCAAAGGTGGGGTCGGTGGAAAGGTCGAACACCACCTTATAGTCGCCGCTTTTTTCCGCAATAGAGCCAAGCGGGTCCCACAGGGCCGCCACATCAATGTCGCCGTTTTTCAGGGCCTCCAGCTCAAGGTTGCCATCGGAATAGGGCAAAAAGGTAACCTCGCCGTCCTGCTGCTTGGCAGAAATTCCGGCTTTTTCCAGCCACACGCTGGCAACCTGGTGTGGGGTGCCGCCAATTTCATCCACCCCTATCTTTTTGCCCGCAAAGTCTTCCGCAGTGTTTATATCAGAGTCTTTAAGCACCACAAACTTAATGCAGCCATAATGCAGGCCGTCCACAACCTTTACCTGCACGCCCTCTTCAATAGAGGGGAAAAACTGGAAGTCGCCGTTTACAATGGGAATGGTGCCGTTGTTCAGGCCTATTTTGCGGGTTTCGGCATCGGCGGAAATAAGGTTCACATCGAAGCCTTCTTCGGCGAAAAAGCCTTTCTCGTAGGCAATGTAAATGGGCGCGCCGCAAAGGGCGCCGTCCTTGCCGGGAATGTCTATTTTGCCGAACTTGTACTCGGTGGCCGCCGCGCTGGCGGCGGTTGAAGCTACCCCAGAGCCAGAACCCGCCGCCGCAGAGGACGCCGTTTGGGCGCACCCGCTTAAAGCCAGAATGGCCGACAGGGCCAAAGCCGCGGCCCCGGTAAACTTTCTTTTGCTCATGATAAAAATCCTCCTTTAATTAAACAGCCAAGGCCTTTTGAAAGGCCTGCTCCAAATCGGCAATCAAATCGGCTGAATCCTCCAGCCCTGCCGATATACGAATTAAATTTTCCGGAATATTGGCAAGTGCTTTTTCGCCGTCCTCCAGCTCGCCATGGGTGGTTTGGGGCGAGTTCACAATTAACGAACGCGCATCCCCAATGTTTACATGGTAGTGGAAAAGGCGAATGGAATTGAGAAACGCCTCCCTTTGGGCCTGGGTGCCCTTAAAGCCAAAAGACAAAATGCCACCCGCCCCGCGGCTGAAATGTTTTTTGTACAGCCCGTAGGAGGGGCTGCTTTCCAGCGCCGGGTAGCGCACCCATTCCACCGCGGTGTGCCCTGCAAGGTAGCGGGCCAGGGCATGGGCGTTTTGCACCTGCTTTGCCAGCCGCTCTGAAAGGGTTTCCAGCCCTATCAGGGCAAGGTACGCGTCGAAGGGCGAAAGGGCCGCGCCAAAATAGTTCAAGTAATTGAAACGGATGCGGGCGGTAAAGGGCGTTTCGGGAAACACCTCCAAAAAATTCCTGTGTTTGCCGGCGTCGTCCCGCAGGGTGTAGTATTTTTCGGCAAACTGGGGGAATTTTTCGGTGTTGTAGTTAAAGGTGCCGTTTTCCAGAATAAGCCCCGCAATCAGGTTGCCGTGCCCGCTCAAGCCCTTTGTGGCGGAATACACCACAAGGTCGGCCCCGTGGGCAAGGGGGTTGTACAAATAGGGGGTTGCCACCGTATTGTCCACCACCAGCGGAATGCCGTGCTCGTGCGCCACCTTGGCAATTCCCTCTACGTCCAGCAAAACCGTGTTGGGGTTGCTGATGCTTTCAATAAAAATTGCCTTGGTGTCCGGCTTAATTTCGGCGGCCAGCTTTTCAGGGCTTTCAATATGCTTGGCCAAATCAAACTCAATGCCGAATTTCGGGTATATTTTTTTGAAACTGTCGGCGCTGCCGCCATATAAAAATGGCGAGGTTAAAATTCTGCCGCCGCCTTCGGCCAGGTTCAGCAGGGTGTAGCTGATGGCGGCCATGCCCGAAGCCAGCGCCAGGGCGGCCGCGGCGCCGTCCAATGTTTTTACCCGTTCTTCCAGCACGGCAAACGTTGGGTTGCCTACGCGGGTATACAAAAAGCCCTGTTCCTTAAACCCAAACAGGTTTTTTGCGTTTTCCACATCCCGAAAATCGTAGGACGCCGTTTGGTAAATGGGCGGCGACACAGCGTAATTGTGGTCTTTGGGTTCATACCCTGCCCGCACCTTTTGTGTGTCAAACCGATACGCAGATGAAACCGTTTCTTCCTTTGGCATGAAATTGCCCCTTTCGTTTGAATTGTCCCTGTACAATCCGGCATGTCGCAATCACACATCATATAACACCACCCCCTTTATAAGCGTTTGGCGGCCTTGCCGAGGCGCCTTTTATTTACCCGTGGGAAAAGGTATTTTCCTGCACCACCGGCCTTACATAAATAAGCTTTGAAAAATCTTGCCCGCCGGGCACCCCCACCGCGTCGGCCCGGCAGCGCTGGCAATGGCGGAAAACCTTGATGTATTCCTCCGCCCCGGCCCGCACGTTGTTTAAAAGCTGGCAGCCCGGCGCCATGCACCAGCTTAGCTCGTGCTGCGGAATAAGGGGAATGATGTTGTAAATATTCGCCCCCGCCTGCGAAACCCGCTTTGCCACCGTTTGCACATGGCCGGCGTTAATTTCGGGAATAAGCACGGTGTTCACCTTCACGGTTACCCCCGCTTTGGCCACCGCCTCTATGCCCGCCAGCTGGTTTTCAATTAAAATTCCGGCGGCCTCGGTGCCGGCATAGCGCCTGCCGTGGTACACAATGCCGCTGCAAATTTTAGCCTGAATTTCGGGGTCTACGGCATTTACGGTAACGGTAAGGGTGTCGATGCCGGCCTCAATAATTTCCTGCTGCTTGTCGGGCAGCAGCAGGCCGTTGGTGCTCATACATTTAATAATGCCGGGAAATTCCTTTTGAATAAGGCGAAAGGTTTGCAGCGCGTAGGGGGTGGCCAGCGTGTCGCCCGGGCCCGCTACGCCCACCACCGTAATGTCGGGCACAAGCTCCAGCGCCTTGCGCACAACCTCCACGGCTTCCTCCGGGGTAATAATGGTGGAGGCCACCCCGGGGCGAATGTCCACATCGTTTATTTTGCGGTCGCAGAAATTGCAGAATATATTGCACCCCGGCGACACCGGCAGGTGTACCCTGCCCTTGTTTACCTTGGCCCCCACCGCAAAGCAGGGGTGGGCCTGGGTAAGTTCCTGAAAAGATTTTGCCATTTGTTGCTCACCCCTGTTCCAGTAAATTGCTTGCCGCAAGCTGTTGTAAAATTTCGTCCACAAGGCCGTAGGCCTCGAATACCCGCTTGCCGTGGCTTATCATGTAGGCAGCGGCCCCCTGCCCAATTTTTAAGACAAAAACGGCGTCGCAATCGGCCAGGGTTTGCAGCAGCCCTTCAAAACCGCCCTCACAGCTGCCCTGGCACTGGGGCTGGGCCGTTCGGGTTTCCACCAGCTTGCTGCTTTCCCCCTCTACCTCAAAAATTTGAAAATAGCGGGCGCTGCCAAAATGCTGGTCTACATAATCGCCGTTTGTACTTGCAAAGGCAATGCGCATGCTCATGTACAACACTCCTTACCGGTAGGTTGCCAGTACCGTATCGTATATATCCTCTATTACCCGCAGCCCCCCGGAAAAGCCGACGTAGTTGGTGGTTAACACCAGGCGGTAGGGCGTGGGCGCCGCGGCGGAAAGAAAATCGCAGTCCTTTTCCTTTGCCAGTTCCTTGTCCCACCCGCTGCCAATAATAAGGCCGCGCCCGCTGTGCTGAATGCCGCGCAAAATGTTTTGGGCCTTGCCCGCGTCGGGCTCAAAAAAGGCGGGAATTGTTTTTTTGGCGGAAATCCCCTTCAGCTCCTCTTCAATTTGCTGCTGGAATTTTTTGGGGGTGTTGTCTACAATGAACTGCTCTTTGGGCACAAGGCCCACCTCGTGCAGCAAAAACTTGGAAAGCCCCACCACATAGCCCGCGTCGTGGAAAATATGCACATGGTTCGGCAGCCCGTAGCGGAACTCCAGCAAAAAGGTGGCAAGGTTGTCTATTTCCTCGTAGTAGGCCTCGCGCTCTGCGCGAATGAAGGCTTCCGCGGCGGGCAGGTCTATTTCCGCCCCCTGCGCCGTGGCAAACTCCGCCACCTGGCGCAAAAAGCGCTCGGTTTCATTGGCGCCGATGGGCACATTGGAAAACCGGGTATAGGGCTGGCCGTATATCTCTTCAAGGTGCTCTGCAATGGGCAGCCCGTACCAGGGCGAAACAAGAAGGTTGAAATTTGCCCGCGGAATTTGCTGCCACTCGGCTACACCGCCGCTTTTGGGGCCAAACAGCACATGCACCGTAAGGCCAATTCCCTCCAGCAGGCGCTTGTATTCGGCCAGGTTCCCCTTCCAGAAGGGGTCCTGGTACGGCAGCGAGGCAAACAGGTTCAC
>JBKEBR010000206.1:0-8165 GCA_047973285.1 Oscillospiraceae bacterium
CGCCCTTGGCAAGGCCGGGGTTCCCGCTGCCCCCGGTGTAAAAAGTGTCGCCCTCGGGGGTGGCCACCACGGTTTGGTGGCTTTTCAGCACCACAACGCACCGGTATTGCCGCGCAAAACCAAGGGCGGTTTGGCTTTGCCGCCGCTGCACCTCGGCGGGGGCAAGGCCGCACAGGCGGGCCATCTCCCCTATATGGGGGGTAAGCACCAGGGGCCGGCCCCGGTTTTTCATCAGTGCCAGCAGCTTTTCCTTGGTGGCTGCCGGGTGTTCGCCTGTAAAATGGCCGGCGCAAACGTTCAGGGCGTCGGCGTCCAGCAGCAGGGGGCAGGTGGTGCGGGCAAGCAGCCCTTCCACCAGGGCGGCGGTGCCCGTGGTGTTGCCAAGGCCGCAGCCCGCCAGAATGGCGGTGGTTTTGCCGGCCAGCACGCCGGGCAGGGCCGCGGGGTCAATGCCGCCGCCTTCGGTTTCAGGCAGGGGAGACAAAATGCAGCAATTGTAGCTGGCCGCCACAGCGGCGCAAACCTTTTCGGTGGAAGCAAGGCGCACAATGCCTGCACCGGCGCGCAGGGCGGCGGCGGTGGCAAGGGCGGCGGCGCCGCGGTAGCTGCTGCAGCCCGCCAATATGGTGAGGGTGCCATAGGTTCCCTTGTGGGCGCTTCGGGCCCGCCGGGGTATGCTTTGCGCCACCCACTGCTCGGTTATTGCCTGTTCCATCGGCAGCCCCTTTCCGGTTGACTTTACCTTAAACATAGTATAGCATATTTTTATAAAAGTGTTCAGCAAATGGCGGCGGTGTTCTGCAAAAATAATAAAGAGGTGAAGGGCTTGGGCTGGTTTGATGGATTCCCCTTTAAATCCCGCGAACAGGTAGAAAAAGAGCGTAAAATATTTGTGAATAAAATTTTTCCGCTGGGGCTGGAGCAGAGAGAAAAGGCGCTTGCGGTGCTCAAAGAGGTTACCAGCCCCAAACTCACGGCCAATGAGGTGCTGTTTGCCTTTATTTGCGCCAAAGAGGCCTACCTGAACGAAGAGGAAGAGGAAAAGCGCGTACAGGCGGCTTTTCGTGCCGTGCAGCGCCAGCGCGAGCTGCGCCAGCAAGACAAAGAGGCCATTGTGGCCCTGCTGGAGCTGGAACTGGCAATCGATTCGCTGGAAAACTACCCCACCGCCGGGCAGGTAAAACAGCAGCTGGCGGAATAGCGCAGGGCGGAAAATGTGAGGCACGGCCTTGGGCGGCAGGGCGGCCCGGCCTTTTCAGGGGCGGGCTTATTTTGTAAACTCATCCAGAAAACAAAGCGGTGAGGGCGGGTATTTATACAGTTTGTCAATGTTATTCTTTTGTAACTTATTGTATAATAAAGCGGATATCTGAAATGGTATCCAGCCCCTTTACAATAAGGAGAATTTTTAAATACGTGTGGAACCCTGAAAATTTCGCCCATTTTACGGCGTTGATCGACGACCTTTTGCAGGATGAAAAAGTGCAGGAAATGCAGCAAATGCCCCAGCACGGCAAAAGCGGCAACTGCTACGACCATAGCCTGTACGTGGCCTACCTGAGCTTTCTGGTTTGCCGCCGCCTTGGCCTTGACTATGTTGCGGCGGCCCGCGGCGGTATGCTGCACGATTTTTGCCTGTGCAACTGGAAAGAGGAAAGCGCGGGCATAAGCCGCCTGTGGACCCACCCCCACCTTGCGCTGAAAAACGCCGAGGAGCGGTACGAGCTTTCCCAAATGGAAAAAGACATTATTGTAAAACACATGTGGCCGCTTACGCGCCCCCTGCCCCGCTACCGCGAGAGCCTGGTGGTAAGCATGGCGGACAAAGTTTGCGCCCTGCTGGAGATGAGCCGTTTGTACAGGCTGTTCAAGGTGCGCAAAAACCTTTCTCCGGCAACGGCATAAGGCACAGGGCGGCAGGCATTTTGCCTGTTGCCTTTTTTTGTGTGGCCGGCCGCGGCCGCACAGGGAAAAGCAGTTAAAGGCGGGGCGGTTTTTTTGTGCCGGGCCCGCCGCAAAGCGAAAGGGCCGGTATGCACAAAATTGTAGAGGATATTGCCGATTTTATTTTTTTGGAGGACGCCCCCCAAAAGGCGGACATCATTTTTGTGCCGGGCTGCGCCTACCCCGAGGTGGCGGAGTATGCGGCGCAGCTGTGGCGGCAGGGGTTTGCCCCGCTGGTGCTGCCCAGCGGCAGCCACCCCAAAAACAAGGGGGTGTTCAGCGGCGCCGGCGGGCAAAAATACCCCGGCCCCTACCTCACCGAGTGGGCCTTTATGAAGGCGGTTCTCTTGCAAAACGGCGTGCCCAAAGCCGCCGTTTTGCAGGAGGATAAGGCAACCTTCACCCTTGAAAACGCCGTTTTTTCCCAACAGGTGCTGGCGCGGCGGGGCCTGCTGGTGCAAAGGGCCATTATCAGCTGCCAGCCCTACCACGCCCGGCGGTGCTTTATGTACTACCAAACGGCTTTTCCGGAAACGCAGTTTTTTGTTTGCCCGGTAAACACCCGCGGCATTGTGCGGGAAAACTGGTATACCACCCCGGCGGGAATAGACCTTGTGCTCAGCGAGGTTTCCAAATGCGGCAGCCAGTTTGCCGATATTGTAAAGCAAAGCTTTCTGCCGGGGGCGGGCGGGGCATAGCGGCGGCCTGCGGGCATAAAATGATAAAAAATCTTTCGGCAGGCGCACCCCTGCCGAAAGATTTTTAATGTTCAAAGGCTTTTATTTTAGGTACTTTTCAAACCAATCAGAAATTTCCTGCAGGCGCCGGCGGCGGTTTGCGGGCTTGCCGCTTCGGCTCAGGTCGTGGCTTTCCCCCTTAAAAAGGCACAGCCGGGTGGGCACGTTGTGCAGCTGCAAGGCGGCGTACATTTGCAGGCTTTCAGCCATATAACAGCGGTAGTCCTGGTCGCTGTGCAAAAACAGGGTGGGGGTGGCAACATGGTCGGCGTATTTTAAAGGGGATTGCTCCCACAAAGCGTCAAAGCCATTCCAAACGGTGGCGCCAAGCTGGTCGGGCACAAAATACAGGCCAATGTCGCTGGTGGCGGCCATGCTTACCCAGTTGCTGATGCCCCGCTGCGAGCAGGCCGCCGCAAACCGGCCGGTGTGGCCAACAATCCAGTTGGTCATATAGCCGCCGTAAGAGCCGCCCGCCACGCCAAGGCGCGCCGTATCAATCCAGTCGTTTTCGGCAAGGGCGGTGTCTACAAAGGCCATAATGTCCTCGTAGTCAATTAAGCCGTAGCGGCCCCGCAAATCGGCAAATTCATTGCCCCGGCCCTCGCTTCCGGTGGGGTTGCAGTACAGCACCCCAAAGCCGCGGGCCGCCAGGTACTGCATTTCGTGGTTCAGCACGGTGCCGTAGGCGGCTTTGGGGCCGCCGTGAACCAGCAAAACGGCGGGGTAGGCCTCCTCCGGCGAAAAGTTGGCGGGGGGCATTACCCAGCCCTGAATGGAGACCCCCTCGGAATTTATAAACCGCAGCTCCCTTGGCACCGAAAAATCGTACTGCTCGGCAAGGTGGGTGTTCAGGGCGGTAAGGCGGGTTTCCTCGCCGTTGTCCTCCAGGCAGTACAGCTCGGGGCCGTTTTGCCCGCGCAAGGCGGTGTAAAACAGCGTGCCGTCCTGCGCGGTGTACTCCATTACGGCGCCGGGCTGGCTGGTAAGCCGCTCAAGGCGCCCCGTTTCGGCGTCTATCCGCATCAGGTGGGTGTTGCCGTAGCAGGTGGAAGACCAATACACGCCCGTGCCCTCGGCAAACAGCCGGGGCTCTGCCGCAAGCTTGATGTCCCCTATAATGGAATCGCCCTCCTCGTACTCGCCGCTGTCGTACAGCAGTTTTTTTTCGCCGGTGGGCAGGTGCAGGCGGTAAAAGCTGCCGTTTTGGTGAAGGCCGTACTGCCGCATGTCGCTGCCGAACACCACAAGGGTTTCGTCGTCCAGCACGGCATAGCAGGCGTGGTGGAAGCCGGGGGCAATGTCCACGTTTTGCACCGAAAGGTCGGCAAGGTTCAGGCACAGCAGGTGGTTGGCAAAGGGGGCCTTTGCCCGGTAGGTGCGGGCTATAAAAAAGGCAAAATTGCCCGAGGGGGAAAGGCGCAGCTGCTCCACCTCGGTGTGGGCGTCCACCAGCGGGAAAACCTTTTCGCCCTGGTACAGGTACAGGCGCTGGCGCTTTTGGCTTGTAAAACCCGCGCCGTTGCTCCAAAAGGGCAGCTCGGTCAACACCTCAACGGTGGCCGCCGGGGTTTCCGGCGCAGCGGCGGGCGCCCCGGCAGGGCCTTCGCCCTCCTCCCGGCCGGGCTGGTATTCGGCGGTAAACAAAAAATCGGCCGCGTAGGGTAAAAAGGCAATGTCGGAAATTTCATAATGCAGGCGCAAAAACTCCCGCCCCTCGCCGGGGCCGGTGGTGGAAATGGTATGCAGCGCGGTCAGCGGGGCTTTTTTTGCCTCCCGCTTGTCTTTGGGGGTGCGCAGGGCGGCAAAAACAATGTCGCCGCCCTGCCACCAGTGGCGCTGTATGCTGCCGTCAAAGGTAAGCTGGCGGGCCTGCCCGTTTTGCCAAACCCAAAGGTTTGCGTCGTAGCGGTTTTTGGCAAGGCTGGCCTGTTTTACAACAAAAGAGAGGGCCCCGGTTTCCCCTTCCAGCAAAGAGGAAGGGCAGCGGTAGTGCGCAAAATGGTCTGCTTCAACCTGCTTCATAACAAACCTCCTTTTTGGGCCGCGGCAGGGTTAGCCCAGGGCCACGTCCAAAACCATCATCAGCAAAAAGCCAACCAAAGCCCCCAGGGTGCCGCTGTTGGAATGCTCGCCAAGGTGGGCTTCGGGAATGAGCTCTTCAATTACCACATACATCATGGCCCCGGCGGCAAAGCTTAAAAACCAGGGCATTAAAGGGGCAATGCCCCCGGCAATTAAAACGGCCACAATGCCCCCAATGGGCTCTACAAGGCCCGAAAGAGCGCCGTAGGCAAAGGCCTTTGTGTTGGAAAACCCGTCTTTTTTAAGGGGCAGGGCCACGGCCGCCCCTTCGGGAAAGTTTTGCAGGCCTATGCCAAGGGCAAGGGCCACGGCGGCGGGTATGGTGCCAACGCCGCTGGCGGCCATGGCGCAGGCAAGGCCTACCGCCATGCCCTCGGGAATGTTGTGCAGCGTAACCGCCAGCACCATAAGGGTAGAGCCGGGCAGCTTGGTTTTGGGGCCCTCGGGGGTTTTGCTGCCCGGGTGCAGGTGGGGAATAACGGCATCAAGGCCCAGCAAAAACAAAACCCCCAAAATAAAGCCGCCGGCGGCGGGCAAAAGCCCCGAGCCGCCCTGCTCGGCGGCAAGGTCGATGGCGGGAATTAAAAGGCTCCACACGCTGGCGGCAATCATAACACCGGCGGCAAACCCAAGAAAAATGCGCTGTATCGAAGGGCTTGCGTCCCCCTTAATCAAAAAAACAGTGGCCGCGCCAAGGGCGGTTACCAAAAAGGTAAAGGTGGTGCCAAGGGCGGCAAGCCCAAGGGGAGGAAGCGACGAGAGAAAGCCCATAAACGAAACACCTCTTGTAAAATTTAATGAAAACGGCCCGCTTGACACACCGGTGTTCCTGTTTTAGACTTAAAAGGGACATGTTGTTTTTTTGTGTAAAAAAAGCGGCAGGCAAAGCCATTTTTTACTTGGAATGAAAGACATTCTGTATGTATTTAGAATACCAGACAACCAAAGAAGGTGCAAGATGAGACGAACCCTTTTTTTGCTTAAAAATGTGAGCGATTTTGCCCCCGGCGCCTTTGAAAACACGGCGGTGGAGGATGGGAGCGTTCAGCTTGGGCGCAGCGCGGGCACCTACCTGCACAGCGGCTGCTATACAAGCCCGGCGATTCAGGTTTCCCCTTTTTTGCAGCTTATTCCCAGCTGGAATGCAAGCACCCCCCGCGGAACGGCGGTGGAGGTGCAGGTGCGGGTGGCCGCGGGCGGCAGCTGGAGCCGGTGGTTTGGCTTTGGCAAATGGAGCCCGTTTATCCGCAGGGGTTCGCCCCCGCCGCAGGCGGATGAAATTGCCAAAACCGAGGGCGAGCTTTTGCAGGTAGAGCAGGGGGCCCCTGCCGATATGGCCCAGGTGCGCATTTTTCTGTACTCCGACGACCAAATGGTTTCGCCCAAGGTGCAGCTGCTGGCGGTGTCTATAAAGCCCCTGCGGGAGGAAGAAAGGGAGGCCAGCAGAACCGAGAGGCTGCTGCAAATTCCCGCCTATTCGGCCCTTGTGCGCGACCCCGCCATTGCCAACCGCATTGCCAGCCCCACCAGCCTTTCCATGCTGATGAACCGCTGGGGCAAAGACACCCTGCCCGAAGAGGTGGCCCGGGCCGCCTACGACGCAGGCGCCGGCAAATATGGCAACCTCTCCTTTATTACCGCCATTGCGGGCTCGTACGGGTATGAATGCTATATGCAGTACACCGGGGTGGAAACCCTTCGCCAAGAGGTAAGAAGGGGCAATGCGGCCGGCGCCAATGTGCGCTACCGCGCCCCCGCCCTTGGCGAGGAGGAGCAGGAAAAAGAGGTGCCCCCGGGCCTTGCGGGGCTGCCGGTGCTGGAGGGCGCCGCCGCCGACAGCCACGGGCATTTGCTGGTGGTGCGGGGGTTTGTAAAGCGGAACGACGAGGAGTGGGTGGTGTTGAACGACCCGCTTGCCCCCGCCGACTCGGAGGTGATGAAGGAAATGTCCCTTGAGCGGTTCGAAAAAATTTACACCGGCCTTTGCATGGTGCTGCACAAGGGCCCCAAAGAGGCGCGGGAGGCCGCCCCCCGGCGCATGGTGGGGGAAATTTCGCAGGAGGGCGATGATTTGCAGCTTACCGCCCACGGCGAAGAGATTTACCCCGGCAAAATAAAGCCGAAGGATGCCTCGCTGCTTACGGTGTGCTATACCCTGCCCGAAGGGGTTGCCTACGCCAGCGCCGCCCAGAAAAAGTTTTATTACCTGGCCGCCGATGAAAATGGCCGGCGCCGGTTTGACCCCAGGGCCATGGCGGGCAAAAAGGCCGCCTTCTATTTTATTGGCAACCGGGGAGACACCTGGGTTGCCGAAAAAGAATTTCCGGCGGCAGAGCCAAGCGGGCAATAGAAAGGGGGAATTTTTGTGGAGCGCTTTTCACTTTCCACCCGGCAGGGGCAGCAAATGGAGGAAATTACCGCCATGGTGCGGCAGGCGGTGCGGCAAAGCAAGGTGCAAAGCGGCATCTGCCTTGTGTACTGCCCCCACACCACGGCGGGCATTGCCATCAACGAAAATGCCGACCCCGACGTTGTGCACGACCTTTTGTTTGCGTTTGAAAAAACCTTTCCCAACCGGCGGGAATTCCGCCATGCGGAGGGGAACAGCGCCGCCCATTTAAAGGCGGTTGCCGCCTCGGCCTCGGTGTGCGTTCCCATCGAAAACGGCAGCCTTGCGCTGGGGCGCTGGCAGGGCATTTATTTCTGCGAGTTTGACGGCCCCCGCACCAGGCAGTTTTATGTGCAGCTGCTGGGCGGGCCGCCCGCGGCAGGGTAAGGCGGCGCCGGGCCAATACAGCAATAAAAAAAGAACCCGGCCAAAGCCGGGTTCTTTTTTGTCAACAATTAAACGGGCTGCACGTTAATGGCACGCAGCTTTTCGCTGTTCTTCGGGTCCTGCTCTACGTCATAAGTAACGTGCTGGCCTTCAGACAGGGTTTTGAAGCCGTCTACCATAATGCTGGAGAAATGTACAAAGACATCCTCGCCGCCTTCATCGTTGGAGATGAAGCCATAGCCTTTGCTTTCGTTGAACCATTTTACAGTACCTTTATTCATCAAAGATACCTCCTTAAAATATTGTATTTCTCCTGCCGTGCATAAAAAAATCACCCGGTGTTTGTAAGTCATGAAACGAACTCACGATTTACAACAACGTGTGAAATCAAGTCGTACATTCAAAACACTATAGGCAGTATATCATCCTTTCTAACAAATGTAAAGCGTTTTTTCTGTAAATTTTTGGTAACTGTTTTCTATATTTTGAAAAAACAAGCCCCGGGCCCCGCATTATTTTCACCGTATCACTGCGGCCCCGGCGTAGGGCCGGCCTGCAAAAAAGTAAAAGGCGTACAAAAGCGGTTTTATCGTCTTTAAAAGAAATACAGCCGGGTAGGTGGC
>JBKEBR010000207.1:0-1712 GCA_047973285.1 Oscillospiraceae bacterium
AAAGGGCAGCTTGCCCGGTGGCACAACGCACAAAACAACACAAAGAAGGGGGCTTTTGGCCATGGCAGAGCAATTGCGGGAAATGGTAGAAGCAAGCGGCAGCATTGTATTTTTTGGCGGGGCGGGCGTTTCCACCGAAAGCGGAATCCCGGATTTTCGCGGCACCGGCGGCCTGTACAGCCGGCAATACGCCTACCCGCCCGAAACCATTTTAAGCCACAACTTTTTTATGAGCCACACCGAGGACTTTTACGCCTGTTACCGGCAGCGACTGCTGTTTCCCCGTGCAAAGCCCAACACGGCCCACCTGGCGCTGGCCGCGCTGGAAAAAGCCGGAAAGCTGAAGGGCATTATTACCCAGAACATAGACGGGCTTCACCAGGCGGCGGGCAGCCAAACCGTTTTAGAGCTGCACGGCAGCGTGCACCGCAACACCTGCCTGGGCTGCGGCAGGCACTACGGGCTTGCCTACATACAAAACACCGCGGGCGTGCCCCGGTGCGGCTGCGGCGGAATAATAAAGCCCGATGTGGTGCTGTACGGCGAGCCCCTGCAAGACGAAACGGTGCGCCGCGCGGCAGCGCTGATACGCCGGGCAGACATGCTGATAATAGGGGGCACCTCGCTCAGCGTGTACCCCGCCGCCGGGCTGGTGGAATATTACCGCGGCAGCCGGCTGGTGCTGGTGAACAAGGCGCAAACCGCAGCCGACGGGCGGGCAAACCTTGTTTACCACGCCTCCATTGGCGAGGTGCTGGGCGCCCTGCTGCCCTAAGGCGACCTTGCCCCGGCGCAGGGCAGGCGCTGTAAGGGCAGGCGCGGGCCCTTCCCCCGCTTTGCTTTTTTGGGGCAGGGCCCTGCGCCGTGTTTGTTTACACATATTTTTCTTCGCCCCCTTTTTTATTTTGCCGGGGCGGCGTATACTGCTATTGGCACACCCGTGCAACAACGGCATACAGGAGGGATACTGCAATGGGGCATTTGGGTTTTTCGTACGTGGGGCTGGTTTTTTTGCTGATGCTGATTATACCCAACCTTGTGTGGAGCAAGCACCAGCCAGCGGGCTACAACCCCCAAAACGAAAACAGGGTGCTGCTGCTGTTTGAGCGCGCCGGGCAGGTGCTGGTAAGCTGCACCGCCCTTATTTTTCAAGATTTTAACCTGCGCCCGTGGTCTTTATGGTCGCTTTGGCTGGTTGCCGCGGCGCTGCTGATGCTGCTGTACGAGGCCTGGTGGCTGCGGTACTTTAAAAGCCAAAAAACACTGGCCAATTTTTACAGCAGCTTTTTTGGCGTGCCCGTGGCGGGCGCAACGCTGCCCGTTGCCGCCTTTTTTTTGCTGGGCATTTATGGCCGGGTGGTTTGGCTTTTAATTGCGGTGGTAATTTTGGGCATTGGCCACATTGGCATTCACCTGCAGCACCGCCGGGAAATACAGCCCTAGCGCCCCGCCGCGCGGCGGCCTTTTTTACATTGCCAGCCGGGCCGGGTTATTCCGCCCGGTTTTGTTTTGCTGCAATTCCCCTGCAACCAAGCGGCCTTTCTATGGTATACTGTTGTAAAACAAGGGCAAAAGGCGCGGCCTTTGCCGGCGCGGCACCTGCCGCCGCGGGCCCATCGCCCAAAACACAAGGAGACGCACACTTGATACTATCCGCTGAAAAAATAAGCAAAAGCTACAGCGAAAAAAAGCTGCTGCAGCAATGCTCT
Organism: Oscillospiraceae bacterium; assembly: GCA_047973285.1. Classification (GTDB taxonomy): domain Bacteria; phylum Bacillota; class Clostridia; order Oscillospirales; family Ruminococcaceae; genus JAAYCI01. The sequence goes on from JBKEBR010000207.1 coordinate 1,710, forward strand.
GTG
>JBKEBR010000208.1:0-5459 GCA_047973285.1 Oscillospiraceae bacterium
CGGAGGACGTGCTGGCAAAGGCCACCCTGCTAAAGGGCATTCAGCAGTAAGCCCTTACCTTTATAATAGTATATACAGCGGGCCGGTGGTTGTACAGGGCCCGGCAACCCGCCGCGGTGCATCCCCTTTTGGGCGGCGCCGCGGCGTGGTATAATGGTGTAAAACAACACAGAAGGGCGGCTGCCTTATGGCTTTGTTGGTGGGCTCGGTTCAGCTTGGGTTTTTGTATGCCGTGCTGGCGCTGGGCGTGTTTATCTCTTTTCGTATTCTGAATATTCCCGACCTTACGGCCGACGGCAGCTTTACGCTGGGGCTTTCGGTTTCGGCGGTGTTTGCCATGAACGGCCACGCGCTGCTGGGCATTTTGGTTGCCGTGGCGACCGGGGCGGCGGCGGGCGCAATTACCGGTTTTTTGCAAACCAAGGCGGGCATTCACCCGGTTTTGGCGGGCATTCTTACCATGTTCGGCTTGCAGTCCATCAATTTGTTTGTAATGGGCTCACCCAATATTTCGCTGATTGGCAAAGACACCGTGTTCACTCTTTTGCAGCGGGTTTTTTCGTTTTTAAGCGGCAGCGCCGTGCGCACCCTGCTGCCCGCGGTGGTGTGCGTGGCGGTGGTGCTGGCGCTGGGGTGGTTTTTCTCTACCCAGCTGGGGCTTTCCATACGGGCCACCGGCAGCAATGAGGACATGGTGCGGGCCTCCTCCATCAATGTGGACGGCGTAAAAATTATCGGGTTTGCCCTCTCCAATGCGCTGGTGGCCTTTTCGGGCGGAATGATGGCCCAGTACCAGGGCTATGCCGACAGCAGGGGCGGGGTGGGCATTGTAACCATTGGCCTTGCCTCGGTTATTATTGGCGAGGTGCTGTTTGGCAAGCGGGGGCTGCTTTTGGGCCTTGCCTCGGCTGCGGTGGGGGCGGTGCTGTACCGGCTTATGTTGGCCTTTGCCCTGAAGCTGCAAATTTTGCCCACCGAATCGTTCAACCTTATCAGCGCCGTTATTATTGGCCTTGCCCTGGCCGTGCCCGCCATTAAAAAACGCATACAATTTGTGAACGCCAAAAAAGGGGGTGGCCGCCGTGCTTAGCATTGAAAACGCCACCAAAGCCTTTTCGGCAGGCACCCCCAACCAGCATGTGGCGCTGAACGACTTTTCGCTGCGGCTGGAGGACGGCGAGTTTGTAACGGTAATTGGCACCAACGGGGCGGGCAAATCTACCTTGTTCAACGCCATTTGCGGCAGCTTTTTGCTGGATTCGGGCGTGATAGAGCTGGACGGGCAGAACATTACCTTTATGCCCGAGCACCGCCGCGCCCTTAAAATTGGCCGGGTGTTTCAAGACCCCATGAAGGGCACCGCCCCGGATATGACCGTAAAGGAAAACCTTGCCATTGCCTATGCCCGCACCCACCGCCGCGCCCTGCAAAAGGCGCTGCGCAAGCAGGACGTGGAGCTTTTCCGCGCGCAGCTGCAGGGTTTTGGCATGGGCCTTGAAAACCGCATGAACACCAAGGTGGGGCTGCTTTCGGGCGGGCAGCGGCAGGCGGTTTCGCTTTTAATGTGCACCATAGCGGGGCCCCAGCTTTTGCTGCTGGACGAGCACACCGCCGCGCTGGACCCGGCCGCCGCCGAAAAGGTGATGGAAATTACCCGCCGGGTGGTAAAGGAAAAACAGCTTACCACCTTAATGATTACCCACAACATTCGCCAGGCGCTGGACACCGGCATCCGCACCATTATGATGAACGGCGGCAGGGTGGAAATGGACATTGACGGGGAGGAGCGGGCCGCCCTTACGGTGCCCGCCCTGCTGGAAATGTACGCAGGCAGGGGGGCTTCGCCCCTGAACAACGACAGGGTGCTGTTTGGCACGCTGGAAAAATAAGGCAAAATGTGTGTGTGGCCGGCCCTTTGCCGGGCCGCCAAAGGCAGCGGGGTGGTTTTGCGCCCCGCTGTTTTTTGTGCGCCCCGGCGGCGGCAAGGCCTGCGGGGGGCGGCCCTGCCAAAAAACAGGGGCTGCCTTTAAAGGGGCCCGCGGCTTTTGTAAAAAGGCGGCGCCGCCAAAGGGCCGGGCCTGCCCTGCCCCGGTTAAAGGCGCTGAAGCGCAGGGGCCTGCCGTGAAATTGCACGTGAGAAAGGGCAAGGGCTGGAAGGGCAAGGGCTGGAAGGGCAAGGGCTGCAAGGGCAAGGGCTGCAAGGGCAAGGCCGTGCAAAGCCGAAGCGCAAAAAGGCAAAGCCGGGCGGCCTGTTTGTTGCGGCGCCCGCCTGCGCCCGGCCCTTTTTTTGGCGGGTGCCCAAAAGCGGCCTGCCGCAGGGGCTTATTTTTGTGGGGCGGGCCCTATAAGCCGGGCGCGGCAAGGCCCGCCCTGCGGCGGGGCTGCATGGCGGCGCTTTTTTACGGCTTGCCGTATAACGGCGGGCCCGCCCGCATTTTTCCGCCCAAAAAGCATTGTAAACTTTGTGAATTTTTGGGCAGGCAAGCCCGCCGTTGTTGTGCTGTGCGGGGTTGTATTGTATAATATAACCCAAAGGCCACACGCAAACGGGCGCCGGAAACACAAAAAGTACGGCCGTACCGTGAAGGGGAATGGAATTGAGCGAGAACAAAGACAAAAATTTTGGAAAGCAGATTGGCGAAACGGTGCGGGCGGCCCTTGAAACCGGCGACCTTACCCGCTTGAAAGACCTTGGCCCCGCGGTGCAGGGCGTGGTGAAAACCGTTACCGACAGCGTAAACCAGGCGGTGGGCAGCAGCGCAGCCAAGCCCTCGGGCACGGGCAAAACCCAGCCACCGCCAAATTATGTGCCGCCAAACTATATGCCGCCGGGCTACCAAAACAACAACGGCTATTACCGCCCCTACCAGCAGCAGGCCGCCCGCCCGCAGGTAAACGCCCTAACCCCTTACCGCAAGGCCCCGGGCGCTTTTATGGGGGTGGCCCGCATTGTGTTCGGCAGTATGGGCATTGGCATTTCGGCCATTGCCCTTTTGGCAACCGGGGGGGCTATTTTGGCGGGGGCGGCCTTTGCCAGCAACGCCCTGCTGCTGGCGGGCATTGCCGGGGCCGGCTTTTTAAGCGGGCTGCTCATTGCCTCGGGCCGCTCAAAGCGCAGCTTTGCCAAGCGCATGAGCCTATATTACGCCGCCCTTTTGGCGGGCAACGGCGTTGCCACCATGGAAACCCTTTCCCAGGCGGGGGCGGTGCCGGTGAAAAAGGTGAAAAAAGATTTGGCCCGCGCCGTAGAGCTGAATATGCTGCCCGGCGCCCATCTTGATGAAAAGCAAACCTGCGTAATGGTGGGGGACGAGGCCTACCGCATGTATACCGAGGCCGAAAAGGCCCGCTTGCAGCGCGAAGCCGAGGAAGACCGCCGCAAGCGCATGATGGCGGAGGACCCCGAAGCCGCCGCGCTGGAGCATTTCCGGCAGGAGGGGGCCGAGGCCCTTGCCAAAATTAAGGCGCTGAACAGCGCCATACCCGGCGAGGAAGTAAGCCGAAAAATGAGCCAGCTGGAGCTTACCGCCTCTAAAATATTTGCCTACGTGCAAAAGCACCCCGGCAAGCTGCCCGAAACCCGCAGGCTTATGAGTTATTACCTGCCCACCACCCTGAAATTGCTGGACAAGTACCACCAGTATGATACAATGGAAATACAGCCTGCAAACGTGCAAAAGGCCAAGGCTGAAATAGAAAATTCTCTCGACACCATCAACGCGGCGTTCAGCAATTTGCTGGAAAACCTGTACCAGGAAGACACCATGGACGTAAGCACCGACATTGAGGTGCTGCAAACCGTGCTGCGCCAGGAAGGGCTTGCCGGCCGCAGATTTACCGTAAAAGCCGGGGAGGTGCCGCCGGCCCAATTGCAACAGGAGGAAGAGGAAAACAATGGATAAAAAAGACCAAGTACAGGCTGCGCCCCAGCTTACCTTGGAGGTTGCCCCCGAGGCCCCCAGCCTGGAGGTTGCCGACATTGCGGTGCCCCACGCCACCCAAATAAAGCAGGTGGAAAGCCTGGAGGCGCGGGCAAACCTTAGCCCCGAAGAGAAAAAACAGGTGGACGAATTTGCCCAGAAAATAGATTTGCACAACAGCAACACCATTGTGCAGTACGGCAGCGGCGCGCAGAAAAAAATGGTCTCCTTTTCAGAGGGGGCCCTTAGCAGCGTGCGCAACAAAGACCTTGGCGAGGTGGGCGAAATGCTTACCGGCCTTGTAACCGAGCTGAAAAGCTTCAGCGTGGAGGAAACCGAAAAAAGCGGCTTCTTTGGCGGGCTGTTCAAAAAAACCAGCAACAAAATTACCGCCTTAAAGGTGCGGTACGACAGCGCCGAAAAAAATGTGGGCAAAATTGTAGAGGCGCTGGAGCAGCACCAGATAACCCTTTTGAAAGACATTGCCATGCTGGACAAAATGTACGACCAGAACGTGGTGTATTTTAAAGAGCTTTCCATGTATATTCTGGCGGGCAAAAAAAAGCTGGCGGAGGTAGAGGGCACCGAGCTGCCCGCCCTGCGCGCCAAGGCCGAAACAAGCGGCCTGCCCGAGGACGCCCAGGCCGTGAACGACCTTACCAACCTGTGCGAGCGTTTCAGCAAAAAGCTGTACGATTTAGAGCTTACCCGCACCATTTCCATTCAAATGGCGCCCCAAATTCGCTTAATTCAAAACAACGACACCCTGATGAGCGAGAAAATACAGTCTACCCTGGCAAACACCATTCCCCTGTGGAAAAGCCAAATGGTGCTGGCGCTGGGTGTGGCCCACTCGCAGCAGGCGGCCATTGCCCAGCGCGAGGTTACCGACATGACCAACCAGCTGCTGCGCAGAAATTCCGAAACCTTGAAGCAGGCCACCATTGAAACGGCGAAGGAATCGGAGCGGGGCATTGTGGAAATTGAAACCCTGCAGCTTACCAACCAAAACCTGATTGCCACCCTGGACGAGGTGGTGCGCATTCAAAGCGAGGGCCGCCAAAAACGCGCCGAGGCGGAAGTGGAGCTGGGCCGCATAGAGGGCGAGCTCAAGCAAAAGCTGATGCAAATGCGCGAGTAAGCCGCCGCGCCGCCTGCGGGCTTGGCCGCGGGGCAGATGAGATACTTATAACGAAGGCCGCCTCCAACCGGAGGCGGCCTTCGTTTGTGGAAAGGCGCTGAAAAGGGGGGACGAGGTGGATACAGGATGGTTAGACTTATGCTCCCCGTGAGGGGAGCGACCTCGGTTATGACGATTTCAAAAAATCTTACGCTATTTAGATCCACGCTCCCCGCATGGGGAGCGACCCCCGGCTCATGTTGTCGCCTTTCCTCAAGGTGTATTTAGATCCACGCTCCCCGCATGGGGAGCGACACGCACCGTAAACACAAATAACACGAATATCATAATATTTAGATCCACGCTCCCCGCATGGGGAGCGACAAAAATAGAGCAAATTACAATTCAAAACAACAAAA
>JBKEBR010000209.1:0-2114 GCA_047973285.1 Oscillospiraceae bacterium
CCGCCCATGGGCAGGCCAGTAAGGCTGTTTTTAAACACCTGCTCGAACCCGAGAAATTTAATGACGGAGGCGTTTACCGTGGGGTGAAAACGAAGGCCGCCCTTGTAGGGGCCAATGGCCGAATTGAACTGTACCCGAAACCCGCGGTTTACCTGAACACGGCCCTTATCATCCACCCACGGCACCCGAAACTGAATCAGGCGTTCCGGCTCTACCATGCGCTCCAGAATTCCGTTTTTTTCAATGGCCGGGTTGCTTTGCACCGCCACTTCCAGGCTTTCCAGCACCTCCCGCACAGCCTGCTGGTATTCCTCCTCGTGCGGGTTGCGGGCCACGGCCCCTTCATATACGCGCGCAACATACTCTGTTTTGAACATCCTCTAACCTCTCTTTTTCTCTTTTTCCTCTTTTCACCTACCATAGCGGCCCCGCCGAAGGAAACCCTCATTTCACTTCTCATTGGCCCGTAGCCGCCCGCTTCTGCTTTTGCACCGCCACCTCCAAGCGGGAAAAAATAAAAACGACAGGCAGGCGGCAAACCGCTTGTCCTCCACATAAAGACAATTGTATCCGCCGCTTTTCCACCAGTTTTTTCAGTATACTTCGCAAGCCGCAAAAAATCAAACCCCGCGGCGGCCTTTTTGCCCTTATGCTTGACTGTTTTGCAAGGCGCCTGTATAATAAGCCCTGCGAGTAAACCATACGGCAGCGCTGCTTTTGCGGCGAGGAAAGTCCGGGCTTCACAAGGGAATGGTAACTGCTAACGGCAGCCGAAGGCAACTTCAGGGATAGTGCAACAGAAATAGACCGCCCACCGCACCCTTTGGGCGCGAGGCAAGGATGGAAAGGCGAGGTAAGAGCTCACCAGCGCACTGGCGACTTTGCGGCTATGTAAACCCTACCAGAAGCAACACCCGTATGGGGCAGCACTTTACTGTGCAAGCGTACCCTGCGCGCCCCGGAGGTGGCACCGAGCCATGTGGCGACATGTGGCCAAGATAGATTGTCGTTTAATACAGAACCCGGCTTACGGTTTGGTCGCTTTTTTTGCAATGTAAAACGGGCAGAACGGCGGCGGCTTGCCTGCCGCTGAAACAAAGGCCCCATGGGGCAAAGGCAGAAGGCTGTTTTTGTTTTTTTGCTTTTGCCCGCGCCGGGCCACTTTTCAGCCGGGCGGGCCGTGCCGCCTTGTGCCTGTTTGTTTTAGGCCCCGCTTTTCCTTTTTATAAAGGCAGGCGGGGTTTTGCCGTTGCAAGCCAAACCCGCACGTTGCCGCCTGTGCACCGGAGCTTGCACAAATACCGGGAAGGCACGGCGCATTGCTGTGCGGCACTGGCATGGGCCATACACCCTGCGTGCCAACTACGCCAAAAGCCGAGAATCTTCCCAGGTGCATGACATTCGTATTTTTTACGCCGCCGCATTTAAAAACTATGCCAAAAGCCGAAAACCTTCCCGGGTGCCTTGTTTGCAGGCCGCCGTTTGCGGCGGTTGTGCCCGGCAAACGGGGCGGCAAATAAGCCTGTGGCAGCAGCCGCTATACTTTGCGCCGCCCCGAATGCAAAGCAAACCTGCACTCGCCGCACCTATGGTATTTTTATAAAAGCCACAGCCATACAAAAGGCCCGGCATATTGCCGGGCCTTTTGCCCCTTTGCCGCAAGGCGAAAGGAGCGCTGTTATTCTTTTATACCGGCAAAGACTTTGCCGCATAGTCTACATGGGCGGCATCAATGCCCTGCTGCTTTTCGTTGCGTTTTTCAAAAAACTTGGGCGCAACCTGCGGGAACATGGCATAGGTAAGCACATCCTCCGGCTGCTGGGCCCACTTTTCGGCCTCTTTGGCAAGCTTGTCCAGCTCGGGGGCCAAATCGTCGGCGGGACGTTTGGTAATAGGCGCGTCATCGCCCAAAATCTTTTTGGTAAATTCGGCGCTGATGGGCGCCGGGGTTTTGCCATAATCGCCATGCACAAGGCCGCGGAACTCTTTGCTCACCATTTTGTACCGCTCGCCGGTGATAACGTTGAGGGTGGCCTGGGTGCCCACAATTTGGCTGGTGGGGGTTACCAGGGGCGGGTAGCCGGAATCTTCCCTTACGCGGGGAATTTCGCGCA
>JBKEBR010000210.1:0-2777 GCA_047973285.1 Oscillospiraceae bacterium
ACCGAAGACGGTCGTGCTGCGTGACAGCCCTGCCATAAAGCATTGGCTGCCAACGTGCATCCTACGCACCATCTCCATCGTTGGAGTAAGCTTATTATACCATAACGGCAGGGCGCGTCAAGCGGCTATCTATTCGTCAATCTCCGCTTTTGTAATGCGGTGTTATTTCTACCACACGCGCATACACTTTGACCTACAACACTTTTTAAAAATACGGAGCACTTCCTGTCTGTTTACAGCGATGCATGTTTATACGCACTCGATTGTATTTCGTCCGTATTTATGCAAACAGCAGCTAAACACGCCCAAATCTACTGTCTCCCTTCAAACGCATTCAATTGTTTAAAAAGTCCATTTATCTACCCCTTATTACATTCGGTTGCGTTCTGTTTAGTCGTCTCTTTTGCTGCATAATGATGCCAGTTCCAATTTTATTCGGCTCTTCGGTAACATGTGTGGGTAATAAAAACTGAATAAGGCCGTATAGCATCAAGGTTTCTGCCATGATTCTAAGTGTCGTCAAAGAAATCATGGAAGCGGGAGACCAAAATGCGAATTAAAGGCCTTATTCAGCCATTAGTCGGCACCAAGAAAATGGTAATAGAAACCATATACGAGGACACCGAAGCTAATGCAATAGTGATAAGTGCCCGGCCAACAAAACGAGAGCAGTGCCGATGCGGGATATGCCACCGCAAGGCAAACCGGTACGACGGTGGTCGTGGTATTCGCCGATGGAGATGCGCTGACGCGGGGACGATGAAGGTATATATCGAAAGCGAGATGCCGCGAGTGTCCTGCAAGGAGCATGGGGTGGTATCCGCTTCGGCACCCTGGGCGCGGCATAAATCAGGCTTTACCCGGCACTTTGAGGAGACAGTGGCATGGCTTGCCACCCATGCATCCAAAAGCGTAGTTGCAACTTTGATGCGGGTGGAGTGGCACACGGTTGGCAGCATCTGCGGGCGGGTGTACCGTGAGATGGAAAGGCAAAACGTGTCACGCTTTGATGGGCTTGTCAACATTGGGATAGACGAGACCAGTTACAAGAAGGGGCACAAATACATGACGGTGGTCATCAACCACGAAACGGCCTCGGTCATCTGGTGCAGTGTTGGATATGGCAAGGAAGTACTCAGCGGATTCTTCGAGCAATTGAGGCCTGAACAAAGGGCATCCATCCGCTGTGTGAGTGCCGATGGGGCGCGGTGGATTGCATCTTGCGTAGAGGAATACTGCCCGAATGCCGAGCGCTGCGTGGACCCATTTCATGTGGTATCCTGGGCCACAGAAACGCTGGATAACGAACGCCGCAAAGCGTGGGCCGAGGCGCATCAGGCAGCCAAGGCGGTGCCTAAGCGCAGCACAGGCCGCCCAAAAAAAGGAGAGCTTGCAAACCCTGAAAAAGCAAAGGCCAAGACCGTTAAAAACATTCGCTATGCTCTACTGAAAAACCCGGAGAATCTGAGCGACAAACAGCAGGCGCAACTACAATTTTTGGTCGAGGCGAACCCAGTTCTCCACCGGGCGTACCTGCTGAAAGAAAATCTGCGGCTGGCCCTCAAGGCTGGCCCAGATGAGATTGCCGATGTGCTGCGTGAGTGGATGGCATGGGCACAGCGGTGTCGGATTCCTGCCTTCCGGGAACTGCGCCTGAAGATTAAGCGCAACTTCGATTCCATTGTTGCCTCCGCCAAACACGGCTTATCCAACGCCCGTATGGAGGCCATCAACAACAAGATTAAACTCGTCATCCGTATGGCCTTTGGCTTCCGCAATTACGACAACATGCTCGCCATGGTCATGCTGTCCTGTTCTGCTCTCAAACCCGCCCTTCCGGGGCGTTGATTCTTCCACACATGTTACCGAAGCCTCCAGAATTTTTACATTTTTTTAGCGTTTACCGCCCGTTTATTCTTTTACAAAAGACGAAATTTCAATTAGGTTGCCATCGGGGTCTGCCACATAGCAGGTGCGCTGGCCCCAGGGCTCGGTGGTGGGCTCAAACACGGGGGTGGCCCCCGCCGCCACCACGCGGTGGTATTCTTTGTCTGCCTCGGCAAAGTTTTGCGTGTTAAAAGATATTTCCGCCGTGCCGTTCAGCCCGGCGGGGTAGCCGTATTGGCGGGCCGTCATGGTTTCAAAATCTTTGCGGCCATACAGTATCAGCATAAAGCCGCCGGAATAAAGCTCTGCATTGGCCTCGCCCGCCCATTTGGTTTGCATTCCCATCACATCGCGGTAAAACGCAACCATTTTTTCCATATCGGTTACAAACAGGCCAATGGCATTCATGGTAAGCATACTAAGCCCCTCTTTTCCTTCATTTATGGCAGCCGGGCAAGCCCGCCAAGGCCCCGGCGCCCGCACCGCGCCAAACAAGCGGCTGCCCTGTTTGGTACAAACAACAACCAGCTTGCAGGCGCTGGGCACCCCAGCAGCGTTTGCCCCGGCGTATTTGGCATAAAATTTACAAAAATCCGCCAACTGTGTTTTCAGGGCCGCGCCTGAAAAAGGCCGCGCGCAAATAAACGCAAAAAAATTTCATAAAACAAAGCAGAAAATTACTCAGGCAACAAGGTACGGCACCCTTTGGCGGCCTTTGCGCTGTATAATTTCAGTATACCATAAAAGCAGGCATTTTTTAAAAGCCAAAAAGCCGGGCAGTGCGCGGGGCAAATGGCAGGTTTTTGTTTGCCTGTGCCCCGCGGGCTGGTGTACACCGGAGGTTAGTTGTGGTAAAATAAGCAAAATAAAATGTGCCTAGCAAGGAGAGT
>JBKEBR010000211.1:0-4584 GCA_047973285.1 Oscillospiraceae bacterium
CAGCTTGCGCAGGGCGCCGGGCTGGGTTTCAATGGAAATGCCATCCAGCGCTTCAATTTTTTCAACGGCGTTTTGCAGGCCCTGTTCGGCGTCCTCCGGGGTAAGGGGTTTAAATTCAAATACGGTGCAGCGGCTTAGCAGGGCGTGGTAAATATAAAAGTAGGGGTTTTCGGTGGTGGAGGCAATGAGGGTGATGGAGCCGTCCTCAATATACTCCAGCAGGCTTTGCTGCTGCTTTTTATTCAGGTATTGAATTTCGTCGAGGTACAGCAAAATGCCGTTCTGGCTGCCAAAGGTGCCAATGTCCTTCATTACATCGCGAATATCCCCGGTGGAAGCCGAGGTTCCGTTCAGTTTGTGCAGCTTCATGCCGCTGTTTTGGGCAATAATGCGGGCAACGGTGGTTTTGCCGCAGCCCGAAGGGCCGTAGAAAATCATATTGGGAACAAGGCCGCCCTCTATGGTGCGGCGAAAAACCTTTCCCTCTGCCAGCAGGTGCTGCTGGCCTACCACCTCGGCCAGCGAGGCGGGGCGCAGGCGTTCTGCCAAAGGCGCGTCGCGCATAATTTGTACAGCCTCCTATATTCCGGGTGAATGCGTAAAGGGCCGCCATTTTGGCGTTTGGCAAAGCGGCGAGGCGGTTTAATGCCCGGGCCCCGCAAACGCTGTTTTGTGCCACAGCCCGTTTTTTGCGTTTTTCAGGGGTGGGTAATTTCGGTGGTGTGGGGCGCGGCCCAATCGGCACATTTGCGTTTGCCATAGCCGCTGTTTTGCACAAAGCCAATAAATTCGGCCAGGCTGCGGTCCCAAAAATTCCATTCGTGCACGCCGGGCCAGGTGGTATACCGGTATTCCAGCGGCAGGTTTTGAATGGCGTTATAAAAGTTTTGGTTTTGGGTTAAAATAAGCTGCTCGTCGTCATCCTCGTCGCCGCAGGTAATAAACAGCCGGGGCTGCTGCTGTTTTGGCAGCTTGGCCATTTTTTTGGCCAGTGCAAAAAGGTCTGCATTTTCCGTAAGCTCCAGCTCGTCGCCGAAAATGGGGGCGAACATTGGCCGGAAGGCGGGGTTGGCCCGGGCGGCCTGCAGCATGCCGCCCATATCTAGCGCGCCGGAAAAGCTGCCAATGGCGGCGTACCGCTCGGGGTGGGAAAGGCCGATTAGCATGGCGCCGTAGCCGCCCATGGAAAGGCCCGCAATGTAGTTGTTTTCCCGCTCGGTTGGAATGCGGAAAATAGAGGCCAGCTGGGTGGGCAGTTCTTCGGTGATGGCGGTGTAAAAAGGGGTGCCGTATTTTTGGTTCAGGTAAAAAGAATTGTCGGCATTGGGGGCTACAAGAATATAGCCGTTGTCTGCGGCATAGCGAATGGCGGCGGAATACTCCATCCAGTCGGCCCCGGTGTTGGTATAGCCGTGCAGCAGGGTAATAACGCCCTTTACCCGGTTGCCTACCGAGCTGGGCAGGTCGGTGGGGAAGTACAGGCGGGTGGTGAGGGTGCGCCCAAGCGAAGGGTAGCGGATGTTGGCCTGAATGGTTGCCATATTGTTTCCTTTCTAAAAATAAAAAATATTCGGTAAAGTGTATTTTTGGTCAAAAAGGGAGGCAGTGCGGCAAGGGGGCTGCCCTGCAAAGGCAAAAGGCGGCCCCGCGGGGCGAAGGGAGCTGCCTGCTTTTTGAAAAGCGCGGGCAAGGCCTGCGCCCCGCCCGCACCCGAATTTATTCGTACAGGGGGAACTGCGCTGCCAGGGCCTTTACGCCCGCGGCAACGGCGGCTTTCTTTTCTTCATAGGCAAACACGCAATCGGCAATAAAACCGGCAATGGCCTTCATTTCCGCCGGGCCAAAGCCGCGGGTGGTTACGGCGGGGGTGCCAATGCGCACACCGCTGGTAACAAAAGGTGTTTCGGGGTCGTTGGGCACGGTATTTTTGTTGGCGGTAATGCTTACCGAATCCAGCCGGTGTTCCAGCTCTTTGCCGGTAACGCCGGTGCCGCGCAAGTCCACCGTCATCAGGTGGTTGTCGGTGCCGCCGGAAACAAGCTTTAACCCCGTTGCCAGCAGCGCCTCGGCCAGGGCGGCGGCGTTTTCCACAATATTTTTCTGGTAGGCCGCAAATTCCGGCTCCAGCGCCTCTTTAAAGCTTACCGCCTTGGCGGCAATAATATGCTCCAGCGGGCCGCCCTGGGTACCCGGGAAAATGGCCTTGTCAATGGCTTTGGCGTATTGCTCTTTGCACAAAATAAGGCCGCCGCGGGGCCCGCGCATGGTTTTGTGGGTGGTGGTGGTTACAATGTCGGCCATGGGCACGGGGGAGGGGTGCAGCCCGGCCGCAATAAGGCCCGCAATGTGGGCAATGTCCACCATCATCAGGGCGCCCACCTCGTCGCAAATAGCGCGTATTTTGTCGAAATGGATAATACGGGAATAGGCCGAAGCACCCGATACAATCATTTTGGGTTTCGCCTCAAGGGCAATGCGGCGCATTTCGTCGTAATCAATGTAGCCTTCCTCGTTTACCCCATAGGCCACAAAGTTAAAGTATTTGCCGCTCATGTTTACGGGGGAGCCATGGGTAAGGTGGCCGCCGTGGGAAAGGTTCATGCCCATCACGGTGTCGCCCGGCTGCAGCAGCGAAAAATATACCGCCATGTTGGCCTGCGCACCCGAATGGGGCTGCACGTTGGCGTGTTCGGCGCCAAACAGCTGGCAGGCGCGGTCGCGGGCAATGTTTTCCACAACGTCTACACATTCGCAGCCGCCATAATAGCGGTGGCCGGGGTAGCCCTCGGCATATTTGTTGGTAAGCACGGTGCCCATGGCGGCCATAACGGCGGGGGAAACAATGTTTTCCGAGGCAATCAGCTCAATGTTGTTCCGTTGGCGCTCCAGCTCTTTTTGCATGGCGCCCGCAAGCTCCGGGTCGGTTTTGGAAACGAAACCAATGGTATCCAGCATATCTTTGTACATTTTACCCTCCTGTTGTATGGCGGCGCGGCAGCCCTGCCGCGGCAAATATGTTTGCGGCCCCACCGTATGATATCTTCTATATTATACAGCGAACCGGCAGTTTGTACAATGTGCGGCAGAGCTGGCGCAAGGGAGAAATGTGAAATTGCATTTTGCCCTTGCGCCTTGCGCCGGGCAGGCAAAACCGTTAAAATAAAGGGCAGCATGGCCTTTTGCAAAGGAGAAAGCATTGAACATTTCGCTTGTGGCGGTTAATTCGCAGTACATCCATACCAACCTTGCCGTGCGCTCTATTGCCGCCTGCCTGCGGCAGGGCGGTTTTCCGGCGGCCTTTGCAGAGTTTACCATCAACCAAAGGCAGCCGTATATTTTGCAGCAGCTGTACCGGCAGGGGGCCCACGCCTACTTTTTTTCGGTTTATATTTGGAATGTAGAACTGGTGTGCGCCTTGGCGGCCGATTTGAGAAAACTTTGCCCCGGGGTGCTTTTGCTGGCCGGGGGGCCCCAGGTAACCTACCATATCGAGGCGTTTTTGCGGCAGAACCCCGCTTTCAACGCGGTGTTTACGGGCGAAGGGGAAGAGAGCGTGCCGGCCTTTTGCAAGGCCGTAAAAAGCGGTGCGGGCTTTGAAACCGTGCCGGGCATTGTGTTTTTACAAAAGGGGCAGGCGGTGGCCACGCCGGGGCCGGCCCCCCTTTGTATGGACAGCCTGCCCTTTGCCTACCAGGATATACAGCAGCTGGCGGGCCGCATTTTGTATTACGAGAGCATGCGCGGCTGCCCCTTTGGGTGCAGCTACTGCCTTTCTTCCCTGGAAAAAGGGGTGCGCTTCAAGTCGCTTTCAATTGTTGAAAAAGAGCTTGCCCGGCTGCTGCTGGCAAAGCCAAAGCAGGTAAAATTTGTAGACCGCACCTTTAACTGCAACAAAAAACACGCCCTGGGCATTTGGCGCTTTTTGGCGGAACACGACAATGGGCATACAAACTTTCATTTTGAGCTGGCGGGCGAACTGCTGGAAGAGGAAATGCTTGCTTTTTTGCGCACAGTGCGCCCCGGCTTGTTCCAGTTTGAAATAGGGGTGCAAAGCACAAACGCCGAAACCCTGCGGGAAATTAACCGCCCGGCTAATGTGCCCCGCCTGTTTGAAAAGGTAGACCGTTTAAAAAGTGGCGGCAACATTCACCTTCATTTGGATTTGATTGCGGGCTTGCCGGAGGAAAACTACGAAAGCTTTGCCAACTCTTTTAACAGCGTATATGCAAAGCAGCCGCACCAGTTTCAGCTGGGGTTTTTAAAGGTGCTGCCCGGCAGCAGTATGGAGCATAAGGCAAGGCAATACGGCCTTGTGTGGCAAACGGCGGCTCCCTTTGAAGTGCTGTACACAAATTGGCTGAATTACGACGAGGTGTGTGAGCTGAAGCAGATGGCCGAAATGGTGGAGGTATACTACAACAGAGGCCGGTTTGCACACATTACGGCCCATATTTGCGGAATGTTTGCCACACCCTTTGTTTTTTACAGGCAGCTGGCCGCCTTTTATGTTCAGCAGGGGCACTCCCACGAGCCGCTCAGCAAAATTGGCTATTATCAGCTGCTTGGCAGCTTTTTGCAGCAAAG
>JBKEBR010000212.1:0-2225 GCA_047973285.1 Oscillospiraceae bacterium
AGGGCAATGGCGCATTCTGGCTCCATAAAAGCGTGGTCGTTGAAGGGGGTGTAATACTTGCGGGTTACCACATATTTGGATTTTTTAATGACAGTGTCCGCATCGCCCCGGCGCAGTATTTCCTTGCGCATAATGTTGCCGTTTTCGTGAATGAGGGGCGCGTCGGCCTTTAAGGCGTCGGCCGGGCAGGTAACGGGGGTGAGCTCGGTATAATCCACCTCAATAAGGGCCAGCACCTCGTCCAGGGTCTCCTGCGCTTTGGTGCACACCAGGGCAAGGGCGTCGCCAATATACCGGGTAGTGCCGCCCTCTGCAATCATCACGTCCCAGTCGGGAATAATGTGGCCGGTTTTGTTGTAGGGCACATCTTTGGCGGTGAGAATTTTCACACAGCCGGGGTGGGCTTCGGCCTTTGAAATGTCTATTTTATTCACGTGCGCACGCGGATATTTTGAGCGCAGGGCCTTGGCGTACAGCATGCCCGGCAGCACAATGTCGTCCACAAATTCGCCGGTGCCCAGTACCTTCTCGCGCACGTCCGGGCGCGAGAAACGGCGGTTGACGCCGGTGGAGGTTTCGGGGGCGGGTATAGGGCGGTTTTCACGGAAGAAATCGGCCGCAAGCAAAATGGCATCCTCTATTTTTTTGTACCCGGTGCAGCGGCATATATTGCCCCGCAGTGCGGTTTTTACCTCTGCGCGGGTGGGGCTTTGGTTTTCGTCCAGCAGCGCCTTGGCCGAAATAACCATGCCGGGAATGCAAAAGCCGCATTGCACCGCCCCGGCTTCCCCAAAGCAGTGGGTATATACTTCCCTTTCCCGCTCGCTCAGGCCTTCTACGGTTACAATGTGCTTGCCTTCGAATTTAGACAGGTTCTGCGCACAGGCTTTCACCTTTTTGCCCTCCACCAATATGGTGCAGGTGCCGCAGGCGCCCTCACTGCAGCCGTCTTTTGTGGCGGTAAGGCGAAGTTCCTCCCGCAAAAATGTCAGCAGGCGCCTGTCTTTCTCGGTTTGTACCTGTTGGTCGTTCACATACAAGGTAAACAAATTGAATATTCCCCCTTGGCTTGTTCCGTTATACAAGTTAAAATATAACGATTTTTTTACATTATAGTGGTTTTAGGCGAAAGGGGCCAAATACTTTCTTGGAGGAACATGCCCCCCAAAGGCCGGAAAAATAGGGAATTTGGAATATTGCACAAAAAAACAGCCCCATGCCTTGCGGCGGGGCTGAAGGATACACGAATTGTCGCCCTTTTCTACAAAGTATTTTGCAGCGGGGGAAAGGGCCCCTCCCGAAACATTTCCTCAAAGGTGCGGTGGGCGTAGGCAACCGTTTGTTCCTCATAACGCTGCCAGGTTGTTAAAAAAGTAAGCCCCGCGGGGGTTAAGTCGCTGCGGCTGCCCTGCGCGCCCCCTTTTTGCCGCACAATTAAAGGGGTGCCCAGCGCTTCTTCAAGGCCGTTCAGCATGCCCCAGGATTTGCTGTAGGAAAGGGCCATCAAATCTGCGGCGCTGCGCACCGAATGGGTTTCGCCAATCAGCAGCAAAAGCAGCTTTGCCCTGGCGTTGAATAGCTCTTCCTCCCGCTCAAGGCCCAGCCATATACGGGGGTGCAGAAAAGCGGCTTTCTTTTCTTCAAAATACTCCCGCAAACGGCCCTGCCGGTGAATGGTTAATAATATGCCCTCGTCGTCAACCTCTGCCAGCTTGCGCCGGCCCTCCATTGCCGCAACGGCGCCCCGCAGGCCGCCTGCGCCCTGCCAGGCAAGAATGTCGGGTATGATGCGGTTGGAAAGCAAAATGGGGTGCCCGCCCCGCCCCTGGTAGCAGGGGGTTACAATGTCCCCGTCTACCTGCAAAAGGGTGCGCAGGGTAGAGGGCAAAAACAAGGGGGAGTTTACCGGCGAAAAAGCCACCCGCCTGCTTTTTCCCTGCAAAAAGGCAAGCCCCATTTTAACGGAATCGAAAAGCTCGGGGTCCTCAAATTCCTCGTTGTGCAAAAAAATAACGCCACGGCCGGCCAGCTGGTATTTTACCTCGTCCGCCTCCACCCCCGTTACCACAACAATGGGGAACAGCCCCGCCTGCTGCATGGTAAGTACCAGGCGTTTCACAACGGTAAGCCCCCCCAGTTGCAGGGTGGGGCGGCTGGCTTTTTTGCTGGCGGCGGCAATTAGGCCGCCTGCGCTGCTTATGGCTGGCATGGCGTTCTCCTTTCAG
>JBKEBR010000213.1:0-7280 GCA_047973285.1 Oscillospiraceae bacterium
CCGGGCAATGCCGGTAAATAGTTTTCCTAACAATTCTATGGGGGCATGGGCGGCAGCAAGTTTGTTGGCCATAAGCACAACCGGCAGCCCGCAGTCTTCGGCGGCCTGTACAACGGGCATGGCGTCTTCATAATCAAACACATTAAAGGCCGCCACAGCACGCGGAATGGTTTGAATGTCCGACAGTATTTCCTGCAAGGTTACAAGCATGGTTGCCTCCTAAAATTTTGCGTCTTTCAGCCACTGGTGTTCGGGGTACTCTACACGGTCCACCCAGGGGTTGTTGGGAAGGTGGCGAATAATCCATACAAGGTAAACCTGGTAGCCGGGTGCGGTTGCCTGCGGGTGGGCGGCGTCGTTAGAAATACAGGCAAAGGAATGGTCGGTAATTTTATACACGTCATCGCCAATAAAACAGGCGCCAAAGCCTTGCGGCTTGTCTACGCGGTAGTAGTATACCTCGGGCTGGGGGTGGTGATGAGGCGGATAGCCCGACCAGGACCCCTGCCGGGTGTATACTTCGCCTAAAACCAGGTTGGAATAAGGGGCTGTTTCATAATCAAAAAAGGTGGTTACGCGGCGCACGCAGGTGCCGCCGCACAAATTTTCGGCAAAAATTTCATTTCGGGTATTAAGGGGGGTATAGAAGCGGCTTTCAAAGCTGCGCTCATTTTCGGTGCTTTGTACAATAATTTCTGTAGGGGCCAGCGCGCTTACCTGCACCTTTACTCCCGCACAAACATGCAGCGCATAGGCTTGCCGGCCATCATCAAAGCAGGTTTCCCGCTCAACCGTTTCCACATGTTCCTGCCAAGTTAACTGTATTTTGCCAAACATAAGCAATAAAGCCATTTCATCTTTTGCAAAACAAAAACTGCGGGTGTCCCCTTCTTTCATGGCATATACGGTAACATCCATCAGGGCATCCTTGTAATAGCCGTCTCGGGTCGTTACCGTCTGCACACCCTCGGCGGAAAAGTCGGGGTATCCAAAAAACTTGCTCATTTTCAACAGACCTTTCTTTTTCGTGCCAAATTTTTGTTGGGCGGGGTGCACTGCACGGCAAAAGCACCACTCCCTGCTACAGTATGAAATTATAACAATGGATTTGTCATATTTCAATCGAATACAACAAAAATATACCATAAATATTTTGTAAAGTATTTGTTCGTTGTTACGAATGTATAAAAAAATATTGTAATTTTAGTGGGTTTTATCAATTGACGATGAAGATTTCTTACCGTAATATGTATGCATGCTGATTGTTTGAAGGGGAATTCTGCATAGAAAATCAAAAAATACGATAATATACCCTTAAAATGATTATTTTTTGGTAAATAAAAATATTTATTATAAATAATTGGTTATTAGTTGGTTATATTTTAGTCAAATTGTGAGGGAGAGAGTTTTGCACAGGTATTCCATACGCATTTCATCTGATAAGGAGGCTTTAACCAAATGGCAGAGGCAGTTCCTGTTTTGCAGCTGAAGAACATCAGCAAAAGTTTCCCCGGGGTAAAAGCGCTTGACAGCGTTTCCCTGGAAGCTTACAAAGGAGAGATTATAGGCCTTGTAGGGGAGAATGGGGCCGGGAAATCAACGTTAATGAAAATTTTGTCGGGAGCCTACAAAAAAGATGATGGAGAAATTATTTTGGATGGCGAGCCGGTTGAAATTGATTCCCCGATCCGGGGCAGGCAGTGCGGCATCAGCATTATTTACCAGGAGCTTTCGGTTTTGCCGCAGCTTACGGTGGCCGAAAACCTCTATCTTGGCAATTTACCGCTTACCCCGCAAAAACTGGTAGATTGGAAGGGTATTCGGCAAAACGCCAAAAAAGCTTTGCAGTCTATGGAAATGGATATTGACCCCGACACCAAAATATCTTCATTGAATATTGCCCAGTGCCAGATGGTTGAAATTTGCAGGGCTACCACCATCAACAATGCCAAGGTGCTTATTATGGACGAGCCCACCAGCTCCTTGGTAGACAAAGAGGTGGAGCAGATGTTCCAAATGATGGAGCGGCTTAAAAAGAAGGGCATTGCAATTATTTATATTACTCACCGGCTGGAAGAGCTTTTTCGAATTACAGATCGCATGGTAGTTTTGAAAGACGGTAAAAACAGCGGTGAATTGCGTACCAAAGAAACCAATAAAGATAGTGTTATTCGGGCTATGGTGGGCCGTGAACTTGTGGATTATTATCCCCCTCACGACACTAAACGTGGCGAGCCGGTGCTGGAGGTGAAACACCTTTCGCAAGGCAAGGCGGTGAAAGATGTAAGCTTTGTTGCCTATGCCGGTGAAATACTGGGCTTTGCGGGGCTGATTGGCGCAGGCAGAACCGAAACCATGATGTCTATTTTTGGCGCCTTGCCGGGTGTGGAGGGGGAAATATACCTCGAGGGCAAGCCGGCCAATATTCATGCCCCCTCTGATGCAATTGCCAAAGGAATTGCCCTGGCGCCGGAAGACCGCAAGCATCAGGGGCTTATTCAAATGTTCTCTATTATAACCAACACCAGCCTTGCCAATATGCGCGGTATTTTAAACAAAAGCCGGCTGATTGACGGCAAAAAAGAGAAAGACGTGGCAGAAAGCTATATAAAGGCTTTAAATATACGCACCCCCAGTGCAGGCAAGCATGTGCGCGAGCTTTCGGGTGGTAACCAGCAAAAGGTAATTGTGGGCAAGTGGATGTTCACCAACGCGCGGGTAATGATTTTCGATGAGCCCACCAAAGGGATTGATGTAGGGGCCAAGGCTGAAATTTATCGGCTTATGCGCAAACTGGCGGCGGAGGGAAAAGCCGTTATTATGGTTTCCTCTGAACTGCCTGAGGTAATTGGCGTGTGCGACAGGGTGCTTGTAATGCATGAGGGAAAGCTTAAAGGCGAGTTTGATTATAAAAATTTAACTGAAAAACAAATAATGCAGGTCGCAATTGGAGGAGAAGTGCAGTGAAAGAGAAAATGAGCAAACGGGAGGGCGAAGGCAATTCGTTTTCCTCTTTTACAAAAAAGTACGGAATTATTTTGGTGTTAATTGTGCTGGTGGTGGTTGCGGCAATCATTCAGCCAAGGTTTTTACAGCCGCGCAACATAACCAATGTGCTGCGGCAGGTTGCGGTGAACGGAGTTCTTGCCATTGGCATGACCTTTGTTATCATCAGCGGAGGCATCGATCTTTCCGTAGGGGCCAACTTTTGCTTGAGCGGCCTTGTTATGATGAGCCTAATGCCTTATTTAACCTGGCCGGGGGCCATTGTTGTGGGGCTTTTGCTGGGAACTGTGGTTGGCTTTTTAAATGGTTATATGGTGTTTCGGGGCATGCCGGCCTTTATTATGACGCTGGCAATGTCCATTATTCTAAAAGGCTGTTCGTATATTCTGAGCAATGGTTCTCCCGTTCCCAGTACCTCTACCACCTATAACTTTATCGGCCAGGGCTATTTATTCGGCATCCCTCTTCCGGTGTATATATATGCCGCGGTGGCCTGCTTTGCCGCTTTTATTATGGTGCGCACCCGGTTTGGGCGTTCGGTGTATTCCATTGGCGGCAACATGGAGGTTGCCCGTCTTTCGGGTATTAACATTCGGCGCATCAGAATTGCAGTTTTTATGATCAGTGGTTTTTTAAGTGCCCTGGCGGCTATTATCGGTACGGCCCGCCTTGGCTCGGCAGACCCAACTCTCGGTGAAGACTATCACTCCGATGCAATTGCCGCCACGGTAATAGGCGGCACGTTGATGAGCGGCGGCGAAGGGCATCAGTTTAAAACAGTTGTGGGTGTTTTAATTCTGGGTGTTTTAAGCAACGTTTTAAACCTTATGGGCGTAAACCCCAATATGCAGTATGTGGTAAAGGGGGCCATCATTGTGGCCGCCGTGGCCTCCGATGTTTTTAGCCGCAATAAAAAGAGCTAGGTAGAAGCAACTTAACCCGTAGTGGAATGAAAGCTCTTGTGCCGGCAAAAGCCCACAATGTTTTCATAACGCCTGTAAATGCCAATGGCAAAGGGTGTATATTTCGCTTGTCTTGCCAATAAAATGGCGATACGGCAGGTGTTTTAAACACAGAAAACATTTTGGGGTTCCCAAAGGTAACACGGTACCCCACCGGTACGTGGAATATAGACAAACACAAAAAATGGAGGAAAAAATGAAAAAACTGCTTTCTTTGGTCATGTCGATTTGCCTGTTGGGCGGGCTTTTGGCCGCTTGCTCTACAGACCAAACCGCCGCTTCGGCCCAGTCCACTGCGTCTGCCGCTTCGGCCGCCGCAGAATGGACGAAGGACACCCCTATGAAAATTGGCTTTTCGCAAAACAAACTGTCGGTTGCTTTCCGTGTGGCAGGGGTTGAACAGCTCAAGCAATATGTGCAGGATGAAGGCCTGAACTGGGAAATCATCGTAACCGATGGCAACAACGACGCCGCAAAGCAAACCGCCGATATTGAGGACCTCATCAGCCAGGGCGTGGATGCCATCATCATGTGCCCGGTTACGGCAGATACAATGGGTACAGCGGCCAAAGCCGTTATGGATGCGGGCATTCCGCTGGTTCTTGTAAACCGTAAGGTTACCAATGAGGAGTACACAGTTGCCATTACGGGCTCCAATTACATGATTGGCCAAGTTGTTGCCGACGATATGGCAAAAAAACTTGGCGAAAAAGGCTCGGTAGCCTTGATTGAAGGCACCTTGGGTGCTTCAGATGCAACAGAGCGCACCAGAGGCTTTTTGGAAACTATTGCCAATTATCCCGATATTGAAGTGGTGGCACAGGCTTCCGGAGATTTTGTAAAAGACAAGGGCATGGCTGTTATGGAGGATATCCTCATCAAATATCCCAATTTAGACGGCGTGTTCTGTGAAAACGACGACATGGCACAGGGCGCGTATCAGGCCATAGAAGCGGTGGGCCGCGCTGGCGAAATTTTAATTTATGGCAACGACTGCTACCGTTCCACACTGGATTTAATTAAGGCCGGCAAGGTGGAAGGAACCACCGTATACCCCACCTCAGTACAGGCGGCTGCCGATGTGCTGGTTGAAATTTTCTCAAATGGCGGCGTGTACACCGGGGAAAAAGAAATTATTCAGGATGTTCCCCTTTGCACCATTGACAATATTGACGACTATTATGATACGCTTGCGCTGAACGCCTAAGAAGATTCTGCTTTTCTGAATTTGCTATTTGACGGAAAACCGGTATAATTAAGGCAAGAAATGCAAAGTTACAGGGCGGCATATCTTTGCCGCCCTGTATGAATGGAAGTGATGGATGTGCGCTCTGACCGGTTGAGCCAAATGGAGCAATATGTTCTTGAAAACAGGCACGTTTCGTTGGTGGAAATATGCCAAAGGTATGGCATATCAATTAACACCGCCCGCCGTGATATTAAAGAGTTGCTGAAAAGCGGCTCTATTATAAAGGTATATGGCGGGGTAAGCGCTGCCGACCGCACCAACGCGGTGCCCTTTGAGGTGCGCAACGAAAAAGGCGATTATGAAAAGCGCGGCATTGCGGCCCTTGCTACGGCGTATATTAAAGAAAACGATATTGTGTTTATCGATTCCGGCACCACCACCCAGTATATTTTAGACTACGTGCCCGAAGATTTGAGTTTTACGGTAATTACCTACAGCATTAAGGTGCTGTTTGCCGCAGCGGCCAGGCCCAATATCCGCCTGGTGGTGCTGCCGGGCGAGTTTTACCGCGAAACAAACTCTTTTTGCGGCACCGATGCGCAGAAAATTCTTGAAACCTACAGCATCCACACCGCCTTTATGGCGGCCACAACCGTTTCCCGCGAGGGGCTGGTGGGCAATTCGTTTGCCCCCGAATACGAAATAAAAAGAACCGCCGTTGCGCGCAGCTACAAAAAAGTGCTGCTGATTGATTCCACCAAATACGGCAAGGTTTCGCTGCGGGCCTATGCCACCTTGAAAGATTTTGACCAGGTGTTTACCGGCCAAACCGTGGAACAGGAATTTTGCGAGCTGTGCGAGGCAAACCAGGTGGAAGTATTGCAAAAGGCATAAGCAGCCTGAAATGAGGAATGGAAATGTTGAGTTTGAATTTCGACCAAAGCAAAAAGTTTGATCTTATTCCGTTGGGCCGGGCCGCCATCGATTTTAACCCGGTGGATTATTACCAGTCCTTAGAAAAAAGCTCTACATTTAAAAAATATGTGGGCGGCTCGCCCGCCAACATTGCCGTGGGCGTTACCAGGCTTGGCAAAAAATGCGGCTTTATCGGCAAATTGGCCGACGACCAGTTTGGCCGGTATATCAAAGAATTTTTCGAAAAGGAAGGCATTGACACAAGCCACCTCACCCCCTGCAAAAATGGCGAAAAAACAGGGCTTACCTTTACCGAAATTTTAAGCAAAACCGACAGCAGCATTTTGATGTACCGCGACCAGGTGGCCGATTTGGCGCTGGACGTTGCCGATGTGGACGAAAGCTATGTGGCCAATACCAAAATACTGCTTATTTCCGGCACGGCCCTGGCCCAAAGCCCCTCCCGCGAGGCGGCCTTAAAGGCCCTTATGCTGGCAAAACGCAACAATGTGCGTGTGGTGTTCGACATTGACTACCGCCCCTACAATTGGAAAAACACCGACGAAATCAGCGCCTATTACGGGTTGGTGGCGGCCCAAAGTGATATTATCATCGGCTCGCGGGAGGAGTTTGACCTTACCGAGCGCCTTTTGTGCCCCGGCAACGACGACAAGCAGTCGGCCGCCTTCTGGTTTGGCCACGGCTGCAAAATTGTCATTATTAAGCACGGCAAGCAGGGCTCGTTTGCCTACACCGCCGATAACCAGAATTACTGCGTCAAGCCCTTCCCCATCGAAAAGCTGAAATCCTTCGGCGGCGGCGATGGGTACGGCTCTGCCTTTTTATTCGGCCTTTTAGAGGGCTGGCCGGTGGCCGATTGCCTGGAACTGGGCAGCGCTTCGGCCTCTCTGCTGGTGGCGGCCCACGCCTGCTCGGAATTTATGCCCACTTTGGCGGAGGTGCAGCAATTCATTCGGCAAATCAAAGAGCAGTATGGTGAAATGGTGAGCAAAGTCGAGTAAACAAAGCGGCGGAAAGCTGCATACACACGGAAAAGAGACAGGAGAAGAGAATGGAAGCAAAGGTATTGCAGCCCTTTATCGGGGGGAAATATGTGGCGTCAGCCACCGAGAAATACACCGAAGCCTACGACCCAAGCACGGGCAAGGTAATTGCCAGGGTGCCCAGCTGCACCAAGGCGGAGGTGA
>JBKEBR010000214.1:0-1744 GCA_047973285.1 Oscillospiraceae bacterium
GGCCACGCACACGCGGGCAACGGGGGCGGCCTCTAGAGGCGCGCCACACAGACGGGGTGGCCCCGGCTGTATGTTGGCGCCGCTGCGCACGGCAAAGTCGGCGTATTTGTGCAGGCTTTGCTGGTGCATTCTGTTTCTCCTTTTGTATTGCCGGGCGGCGCGGGGCAAGGGCCCCCGCAATGCCCGCCGGCAGAATACGGCGCCGCCGGGCATTGCGGGGGCAGTGCCTTTGCCCCACAGCACTGGCACAAAACACCCGCGCCCCGCCGTTTTGGCCCCTGCCGCCTGTAAAACCGCCATGGATTTGGTTAACCACATTGTACACCCAAAGGCAACAAAAAAGCAAAGAAGGCGGGCCCCCTCTGCTTTGGCCATTCGTTTCTTTTGGCCCTTCGCACACCTTTGTTATTTGTTGGCCCCAGCTACCCGTTCAGCAATATGCGGGGCATCGGCGGCCCGTGGCCGCCGTACACCACCCGCGCCGGGCTGTTTTTAATACGCTGCACGCTTGCCAGCAGCTGGGCCTTGTTCTGGTAGGTTCTGGCGGGGCCGGGCAGGGGCAGGCTCATAACGGCGTCGCCCACAAAAAACCTGCCGCTGTCGGTTAAAAAGCCTATCGAGCCCGGGGTGTGCCCCGGCAGCTCGTACACGGTGGCGGCAAAACCATATTGGTCCAGCCGGGCGCCCTGCCGCAGGTAAAAATCCGGCTCAAAGCCCTCCAGGCGCAGGTCCTGCCGGGCCTTTTGCAGCAGGCGGCAGGCAAATTTGCCCACAAGGCCGGTGGTTTCCACCTTGCCGGAAAAGCAGCTGGTAATAAGGCCGTAGTCGGCAATGTGCATGGCAATAGGCACCCTGCACTGCTCGGCCAGCCAGGCGGCGTTGGCAATATGGTCGGCATGGCCGTGGGTAAGCAAAATAAGGCAAAGGTTTTCATCCTTCACCGCCTGGTACAGCCTTTCCCGCAAGGCGCGGGGGCCGGTATCTATAAGCACACTTCCGTTTTTTCCTTTTATAAGGTAGCAGTTGCACCTGCCGCCAAACCGGTAAACCTGGCGCATTGTTTCCCCCATTTGCAGTGTAGTTGCCGCGGCGCCAAAAGGCCGCCAAAAAGGCGGGCCTAACCGGGCTGCTGCACAATTTCCAAATGGGTGATCTGTTCTTCGTTCAGCTGGGCCTCGGCGGTTACGGTCAACTTAACCACGGTGCCCACCTGCAACTCCTCAAGGGTGGCGTCTTCTTTAGAGAGGCACAGCAGGCTTACGCCCTGCTGTATTTCCACCGTAACCCGGGGCGAGGTGCCGTCGGCCACAAAGGCATCGTTCTGCCAGTTGCCCGGCTGCAGAGTAATGTCGCTGCCGGAAATTTCCTCTACCCTGCCGTAGCCGGTTACCGAAAGGCCCTTTGGCTCGCTGCCGCAGGCCGACAAAATGGCGCAGCATAGCCCTGCTGCCACTATTCCCGATAAAACTTTGTACATCTTTTATACCTCGTATTTCAAACCCGCTGCGGCGCCGGTGCCAAGGCCCGGCGGCAGTAAACCATTTATTTGTTTTTATTGTAGCTTTAAATTGTGAAAACCTTATGGCAAAATCATGTGATTTTCTTTGAGCCCGGGGTGCGCGCCCGGAATTTATGGTATAATAACCCAAAGTAGCCATTGTGCGGCTTTGGGCCTGCGGGCGGGGTATGCCGGCCGCGGGCGCTTTACCGATACCGCCAACCTATATGAGACGGAAAGAGGGAC
>JBKEBR010000215.1:0-1645 GCA_047973285.1 Oscillospiraceae bacterium
CCATTGCCGGCCCCTCCTTTTTTCAGCATTTCCATGGCAATTTTTTCCGCCGCTGCCACCGCGGCCGAGTTGATGATGTCTAAATTGCCCGAGAACTTGGGCAAAAAGTCTCCCTGGCCTTCCACCTGCACAATGGTGGTAACGTGGTCGCCCTCCACCACCGGGGGCACCCGCAGTTGGTAGCCGGGCACATACTGCCGCACCTCCTGCACCATGCTGTGAATAGACTGCAAAATGGCCTCGGCGCCAACCTCCGGGTTTTTAATGCGCACGTGAATGGTGTTGGTCATCATCAGCGGCGGCTCGGCGGGGTTCAGCACAATAATGGCCTTTCCCCTGTCGGTCCCGCCCACCAACTCCAGCGCCTTCGAGGTGGTTTCGGTGAATTCGTCCATGTTGGCCCGGGTGCCCGGCCCGGCGCTTTTAGAGGAAATGCAGGCCACAATTTCGGCGTAATGGGCCCCCGCCACCCGGGAAACGGCGTACACAATGGGAATGGTGGCCTGCCCGCCGCAGGTTACCATGTTAATATCCGGCTCGGTATGCAGGCGCTCCAGGTTTACGCTTGGCACGCAGTAGGGCCCCACGGCGGCGGGGGTTAAATCTACCGATACAATACCGGCGGCCTTTAAGGCGGGCCCGTTTATTTTTAAATGGGCGGCGGCGCTGGTGGCGTCGAAGGCAATTTTAATGCCCGGCTCTGCCGCCACGGCGGCCACCCCTTCGGTGGAAACCGGCACCCCCAAGCCTTTTGCACGCCGAATCCCCTCCGATTCTACAATGCCGGCCATCATGCCCATTTCCAAATGCTCGCTTCGGAATATTTTGTACATCAAGTCGCTGCCAATGTTGCCGGGCCCAATTACAGCCACCATTACTTTTTGCATCTTGCTTTCACCTCTTTTTGTGCCGCGGCGCGGCATATTGCTTGCAAAAAGGCCACAGGAAACCAGAGGCGCACCGAGTGTGCCCTTTTTGCGTATGCTTGTATTGTGTTGGCTGCTATATAAACTGGGCCGTCAGCGTGCCCAGCGTGGAAAACCGCGCCTCGAAAACATCGCCCCTTACCGCGGGGGGCGCCGCCGAAAAGGCGCCGGAGAGAATAACCTCCCCTTTTTTCAGCAAAACGCCGTACGAGTACAGGCGGTTGGCAAGCCACGCCACGGCGGTGCAGGGGTTGCCCAGCACCGCGGCCCCGGTGCCCTCGCCCACCAGCTGGCTGCCGTTTTTGTACAGCTGCATGTGCACCGCGGGCAGGTTTACCTCGCTAAGCTTAAAGGGCCGGGTGCCCAGCACATACCGCCCCGAAGAGGCGTTGTCGGCCACGGTGTCGGGCCGTTTGATGTTCCAGTTTTCAATGCGGCTGTCTACAATTTCAAAGGCGGGCAGCACATAATCGGGTGCGTCTTCCACATCCTGGGCAGTTACCTGCCCGCCGGTGAGGTCTTTTTTCAGCACAAAGGCTATTTCCGCCTCAATTTTGGGGGCTATCAGCTCTTCGCAGCGTATGGCGGCCCCGGCGCAGTTCATGCTGGCAAACAGGTGGCCGTAGTCTGGCTCGCTCACACCCATTTGGCGCTGAATGCCCTCTGAGGTAAGGCCTATTTTTTTGCCCGAAACAACCTGCCCCATGGCCTGCGCCCGG
>JBKEBR010000216.1:0-2215 GCA_047973285.1 Oscillospiraceae bacterium
ACGGTGGCGCGGGTAGGTTTGCTGCTTGTTCTCATTTTTTCTCCTCCTCTAGTAATTGGAAAGGCTGTTATTTATACCTGAATTTATGCACTGAAAAGCAAAAAAACAGACACTTTTCCAGAATTATTTCCAATATAGCACCCCCCTGCGGGCCAAACAATGGAGGATTCCTGCCAAAGGTAATACTATTTTGATAGAGCGGAGAAAAATTATATTACTATTTTAAGCTTGTTAAAATTTGCATGCTTTTATATGTTTCTTCGCTATTTTTGCGGGTTTTGCATTGAATGCGGGGGCCCGCCATTGTATAATGGCATCACCATACGCCCCGGCGGCCCAAAGGAGGCAGGCCCTTGAAACCCACCCCAAAAAAAGAAAAAAAGAAACGCGCGCCGTTTTTTGGCAAACGGCTTTTTTGGTGCGCCGCCGCCCTTACAATTGCTTTTTCCCTTGCCGCCGCCCTGCTTTTTGGGCCCGGCCAAAATGTGGCGGCCCGGGTAAACGGGCTGCCCATATACCGGCAGGAGCTTGCCATGTATGCCGCCGAGCGCAAGGCCGCCCTTGCGGCGGAATTTGCGGCGCAGCAGGGCCTGGAATCTTTCGGAAGTGCTTTTTGGGACACGGAGTACGGCGGCCAAACCCCGCGCGAGGCCCTTTTAAACGCCGCTTTGGAAGATGCCGTGCGCGCCAAGGTGATACAGCAGCAGGCCGCCCTGCGGGGCATTACCGCCCCAGCGGATTTTCGCGAGGTAGAGGCAGCGCTGGAGCAGGAAAACCAGGCCCGAAGCGCAAAAGAAGGGCTTTCGGCCTACGGCCCAAGCAGCATGAGCCTGTACGAATACAACGCCTACCTGATGGCCCAGACCGAGAACGATTTGAAAACCGCCCTGTTGAACGGTGAGCTTGCCCCCACCGAGGAAGAGCAGCGGGCCGCCTTTTACACCCTGCCCGAAACCCTGCGCTATACCGGCTATGAGGCAACCGGCTGGCAAATAAGCACCTTTGGAGAAGGCGGCAACTGGCGGCAGTTTTTACAGCAGCAACTGGAAAAGGCCACCCCCGAAGAAGCGGTGGCGGCTTTGCAGGCAGAATACCCCGGCATTGCCTGCCTGCCTTTTTCCATGGTGAGCGGCGAGGTGCACCGGGAGGATATTTACCGGCAGTCTTTGCAGGAGGTTTTGTACCCCGCACGGGCCGGGCAGCTTTTGGCGGGGATTGAGGAGGGCGAGTACTTTTTGGTTGGCTGGAAGGCAGGCGGAGAGCTGCTTACCTACGAGCAGGCCCCCGGCCTTGGCCGCAACAAATACATCAACGATACCTTTGAGGCTTTTGTTCATCAAAAAACAGAGGAAGCCGAGGTTGTGGTAAAAAGCAGCGCCATAAAGGCCATTGTGGTGTAAGGCGCTGCCGGCGCAGCGGGGGTATTTCATATATACGGCAGAGCCATGAAACACCGGCCACGCCGGGCGCGGCGCACATAGGGGCCTACCCTTTGCGCGGGCCAATGAAGGCGCATTGCTTTGGCCACTTTTATTTTTTATTTTTCAAAATTTTTTCGTACATTGGTACCGGCCGCCGCACTACCCTTTGCCGGCTTTTTTTCCGCCTTTTGCTTGGGGGCATAAGGCGGGCCCATTGCCGGCCATGGCCTTTTGCTGAACCACCTGCCCCGCGTGTATTTTCCCACATTCAAAAAGGTGCGGGCCCCGGCACAGGGCCTGCACCTTTTTACAGGTTTTTTAAGTGAGGTTTTCCGCCCGGGGGCGGCACCTGCCGCAACACAAAAGGCCGGGCAATTGCCCGGCCTTTTGTGTTACCCCCGCCCTTCCCAAAGAAAGCCGCCGTTTGTTTTTGCCACCTTGGCATACCAGGCGGCGCTGTCTTTTAGAGTGCGGGCTTGGGTGGTATAGTCGATAAAAACAAGGCCAAACCGCTCTTTATAGCCATTGTTCCACTCGAAATTATCGGTGAGCGACCAATGGAAGTAACCCCTTATATCCGCCCCGCCGCGGGCCGCCTGCTCCAGCTGGGCAAGGTAGCGGTGCAAAAAATCTATCCTGTCGGGGTCGTGCACGCCGCCGTCCAAAAACACCTTGTCGTTGCAGCTCAGGCCGTTTTCGGTGATGAACACCGGCAGCTTGTAGCGCTGGTATATATACTTCACCCCCCAGTTCATTACCTCGGGGGTAACCGGCCAGTTCCGCGCCGTGCGGGG
>JBKEBR010000217.1:0-6049 GCA_047973285.1 Oscillospiraceae bacterium
CACCGAAATTGAACTGGGTGTGGACGTTATCCCCCATTTCAGCAAAGACACCACCGACCGCAACCGCACTTCTCCCTTTGCTTTTACCGGCAACAAGTTTGAATTCCGCATGCTGGGCTCCAGCCTTTCCATTGCAGGCCCCAACATTGTGCTGAACACCATTGTGGCCGATGAGCTGGAATATTTTGCCGACAAGCTGGAAAAAGCCGAAGATTTTACCGCAACCCTGCCAGAGTTGATTAAGGATACCATTCAAAAGCACACGCGCGTTCTTTTTATCGGCAACGGCTACGACGAAGCCTGGGTGGTGGAGGCCGAAAAACGCGGCCTGCTGAATTTGAAATCCACCGCTGATGCCCTGCCCCACTTTGTGGATGCAAAAAACCTTGCATTGTTTGCCAAACACAAGGTTTTCTCGGAGGCGGAACAGCGCAGCCGGTGTGAACTGCTGCTGGAGAACTACTGCAAAATTATTACCATTGAAGCCGAAACCATGGTGGAAATGATTCGCAAAGACATTGTTCCCGCCTCTTACACCTACCTGAAACGCCTTACCGAAACCGGCATTGCCACCCAAAAGCTTTGCCCTGGCGCTGATTGCGGCGGCATTACCGAAATTGTGGAAGAGATTTGCGCCTTAACCAGCTCTTTGCAGGCCAAAAATGCTGCGCTGGAAAAAACGCTGGCCAAGGTAAAGGCTGCCGAAGGCAGCGAAGCCGACCACGCCAAGGAATTTCAGGCTTTGGTTTTGCCCGCCATGGAAGATGCCCGCGCAGTTGCCGACAGCATTGAAGAAAGAATTGGGGAGAAATACTGGCCATACCCCACCTACGGCGAACTGCTCTTCAACGTTTGAGCCTTTCCTCTTACTTTTCTCTTATCTGTTTTCCTTTTTTGCGCAGCAGCGGCAAAGTGAATGCACTTTGCCGCTGCTGCGTTTTTTATTGTGTTTTACTTACCTTAGCCGCCCCCTGCTTGCAGCACCGGCAACAGGCCTTTAACGGGTTTGCGGAGGTTTGCCGGTATTTTGCCTTGCCTTATACCGCCTTGCACAGAATAAACCAGCCCCTCAAAAAGGCAGGCGAACTGAGAAAGATTACACTTTTTACCTGCAACCCCACAAGGTATGGCCCGCCCTCATAACATGGCCAGTATTTGGCGGGGCGCTGTTATACGCTTTGAGCAGGAAAGCTGCCGGGGGCAGGCTGTGCAAGTGTGTACCGGCCTGAAAACACAAGGGTATCTTTTAAAAATTCCGCCGGTGTTCTTTTTGCGTTTTATTTTTTGTTTGCCGTTTTAGCAGGCCGGGGGTTTGCAGCTTTTAAAAGGCGGTTGGCAGTTTTTAAAAGGCGCCGCTGCCAGTTTTTTAAAATTAAAGATAACATGTCGCCACAGCGCATACACCCTGCCGCCCTATAACACAGCAACTTCTTCGCTGCCAGCCTATTTCCTCTGCAAGTTTTTAATAAAAAGGGGGTCTTTACCCCTTTGCCCGCAGCCAACCTTTGCCCCAAAAAACTGGTTTACAAGAGCTTTTTCCGCCAAAAATTCTTTTATACCAACCCGTTGTTTGCCTGCCCCTGCCAAAGCAGGAAAGCCATTGTGCAAACTGAATGTTCCACAAAAAAAGGGCACACCCACAAGGGTGTGCCCTTTGAAAAACACTTATTTCAGCTCAACCTTAGCGCCAACTTCTTCCAGTTTCTTCTGAATTTCGTCGGCATCCGCCTTGGAAATGGCTTCTTTGATGGGCTTCGGTGCGGTGTCTACCAATTCTTTGGCTTCTTTCAGGCCAAGGCCGGTAATTTCTTTAACAGCCTTGATAACACCCATTTTGTTGCCGCCAACTTCGGCAAGAATTACGTCAAATTCGGTTTTCTCTTCGCCGGCGGCCTCAGCAGGGGCAGCGCCAACAACCGCCACAGGGGCAGCGGCGGTAACACCAAATTTTTCTTCGATTGCTTTTACCAGCTCGTTCAGTTCAAGCACGGTAAGGGTTTCCACTTCGGCAACAATTTTTTCAATTTTTTCAGCCATTGTATTTATACCTCCAATGTTTTAGTTATGGTTGTGATTCAATATACTGCATGTAAGAAGGCGAAACAACAATTATGCGGCGCCTTCTTCGCTTTTCTTTTCTGCAACGGCATTAATGGCAACAGCCAAACCACGCAGGTTGCCGGTAAGGGCAGAAAGCAGCATGGAAAGCAGGCCTTCGCGGCCGGGCAGCTTGGAAAGAGCCTCAATTTCGTTGGCAGGCACTACTTTACCTTCCAAATAGCCAACCTTAACGGCAAATTTCCCCTTAGACTTTTCGGCGTATTTGCACAAAATACGGGCGGGCGCCAAAGCGTCTTCGCCGCTGAGGGCCAGGGCTGTGGTGCCGGTAAGGGCACTGTCCATATCGGTATAGTCGGTACCCTCCAGGGCCAGGTGCAGCATGGTGTTTTTCACTACGGCATAATCAATGCCTGCTTCACGCAGTTCACGGCGAAGAGCGGTATCCTGCTCTACCGTAATACCCTTGTAGTCTACCAAAATACCAGACGGGGCATTTTTAATTTTGCCCTGCAGCTCGGCAACGTACTCTTTCTTTTGGCTTAAAATTTTCTCACTGGGCATGTATTTTCACCTCACTTTGGTTTTGGGGCAATGCAATGCGCCCCTGCAGAAACCTTTGCAAAAACAAAGCCTCTTTCCCAAACCGGGAAAGAGGCGCAAAATGAAAAATCTTGGCCCGTTTCTCGGCAGGAAGGGTAAACCCCGTTACGCACTAAGCTCCTGCTGTCTTAAAAACAGCATTATTATTTTATACCATACCCCCGGCCTTTGTCAAGCAAAGGCCAGAAATACGTTGTACAACCCAAACCAATCAGCCGCCGTATTTGCTGCTGCTAAGCTTAACGCCGGGGCCCATGGTGGAAGCAACCGTGGCGCTGCGAATGTACTGGCCCTTGGCCGCCGAAGGCTTTGCCTTAACAATGGCCTCCATAATGGTTTTCAGGTTTTCGCCAAGCTTTTCAATGCCAAAGGACGCCTTGCCAATGGGCACATGAATAATGTTGGATTTGTCGAGGCGGTATTCAATTTTACCGGCCTTGGCTTCGGCAACGGCCTTGCCAACATCGGGGGTAACGGTACCGGCCTTGGGGTTCGGCATCAGGCCGCGGGGGCCAAGCACCTTACCCAAACGGCCAACCAGGCCCATCATGTCGGGGGTGGTAACCAGAACGTCAAAATCTACAAAGCCTTCGTTTTGAATTTTGGCCACCAGGTCGGCATCTCCCACCAGCATAGCGCCGGCTTCTTCTGCGGCCTTGGCCGCGTCGCCCTTGGCAATGGCAACAACGCGAACGTTTTTACCGGTACCGTGGGGCAGCACAACAGCACCGCGAACCTGT
This sequence comes from Oscillospiraceae bacterium, assembly GCA_047973285.1. Classification (GTDB taxonomy): domain Bacteria; phylum Bacillota; class Clostridia; order Oscillospirales; family Ruminococcaceae; genus JAAYCI01. Next base: position 3,402 of record JBKEBR010000217.1, read on the forward strand.
TGGTCGGCGTGGCGGCTGTCTACACCAAGGCGAACGTGCAGCTCAACGGTTTCGTCAAACTTTGCCTTGGCGGTTTTGCAAACCAGGTCAAGGGCTTCGTCGCTGTCGTATAATTTGGCACGGTCTACCAGCTTGGCAGAATCCGTGAAATGTTTACCATGTTTCATAAATTATCCTCCTGTGGTAATGTCGGAATTTTTCCTCCCACTTAGGGGTTTGTGTATAGGTTAGTCTTCAACAACAACGCCCATGCTGCGGCAGGTGCCTGCAATCATGCTTACGGCAGAATCTACATCGGCAGCATTCAGGTCCGGCATTTTTGTTTTGGCAATTTCTTCCAGCTGGGCACGCTTCAGCGTGGCCACCTTGGTTTTGTTGGGTACGCCGGAACCGCTTTCAATACCGGCTGCTTTTTTAATTAAAACAGCGGCGGGCGGGGTTTTGGTTACAAATGTAAAGGAACGGTCGGCATATACGGTGATTACCACCGGAATTAAGTAGCCAATGTCCTTTTGAGTGCGTTCGTTAAATTCTTTGGTAAAAGCCATGATATTTACACCGTGCTGGCCCAGCGCGGGGCCAACTGGCGGAGCCGGGCTTGCCTTACCAGCCGGAATTTGCAGCTTAATGTAGCCCACTACCTTTTGCGCCATTTAAAGCACCTCCAAAAATTGAGAACCCGTGCCGCGGCCAAACCGCGCCAAAAGCTCTGTTGTGGTATGTTGCGGGCACCCTGAACGGTACCCTCCCACGGGGGCAAACGCCACCCTATAACGCCGCGCGGCACAAAACGCCATGCGGTTTTACCGAAATAAAATTATACAGGCTTTACCTGGGCAAGCTCCAGCTCGGCCGGTGTTTCGCGGCCAAACATGGAAACCTTTACGTTCACCTTGCCCGCATCGCGGTCAATGCTTTCCACAAGGCCAATAAAGCCTTCCAGCGGGCCGGTAAGAACCTCTACGCTGTCGCCCACGGCATAGTCTACGCTGGTTACGCGCACATCCACACCAAGCGACTCCACCTCGGCGGCGGTAAGCGGCACAGGCTTGGAGCTTGGGCCCACAAAACCGGTAACGCCGCGGGTATTCCGTACAATGTACCAACTGTCGTCTGTCATCACCATTTTTACCAGCACATAACCGGGAAACAACTTGCGCTCTACTTCGCGCTCCTTGCCATCCTTAATATCCGGCACAATTTCAGTGGGAACCTTCACCTCTTGAATCAATTCCTGCAGGCGACGGTTTTCCACAATGGTAAGCAGGTTTTGGGCCACCTTATTTTCATAGCCGGAATAGGTATGCACTACATACCACAAAGCTTCCTCCATGCGGGCCCTCCTTACATCAGTGAAAGAATAGTTTTCAAACCAGATACTGCCGCCGCCACAGAGGTGGACGAAGACGACGCGGCACTTTGTTGTGTTCTAATTGTTTCTGCCGTTTCAAGGGCAAACTTCATAAGCCAGCTAAAGGCATAGTCCAGTGCAAAAATAAGCAGCGCCATGCACACGCAAAACACCAAAACCACAATTAAGTTGTTGCGAACCTGCTTGCGGGTAGGCCATACCACCCTTTTCAGTTCACCTTTGGTGTCGCGGAAAAAGCGCACAATGGCACCGAAAACGCGCTTGAAGATGTTGGGCTTCTTCTTGCCTTTTTTGCCGGCGTCTTTTTCCTTTTTACTTGTTTCATCCGCTTTGGGGGCAGGCGAATTTTTCACAGCTTGCTCTTCATCTTTGCCGGTTTGCTGCTTTGCGGTTTCTTCCGCATTCTTGGCAGTTTTGTCCGCCATCATGCCACCCCTTTCTTATTTCGTTTCGCGGTGAACAGTGTGCTTTTTGCAAAAGCGGCAATATTTTTTCAGTTCAATACGATCAGGGGTGTTCTTTTTGTTCTTCATCGTATTGTAATTGCGCTGCTTGCACTCGGTACACGCCAGGGTAATTTTTACTCTCATTCTTTCGCACCTCCATTGGTTCGGTTATTACCTCCCTCATCCACTGCGGCGGACCTTCCGCCGCCATTGCGGGGTACAGCGCAAGCCGGGTGTGCCACCGAAATGCGCACAAAAAAATAAACCCGCAGGCGAGGTGAAATTATTGTAGCACAGTTTACCGGCCCGCGTCAAGCTATTTCCCCACATTTTCCACCCCTGCGCCGGCCGGGCGGCACCGGTGTTTGCAGGCCGAAAAACAGCTTTTTACAGGCATTCTAAAAATGCTGTTCACAGTATACTCCTTTGCCGCCTTTTACACAATGGGTTTTGGCAAAGGTGTGGCATTCCCCCTTTAAATACAGTATAATGAAAAAACGGAACAAACACGACACCGGGGGAAACAGAATGAAGCTTCGCAAAAGGATATTGGAAAAATTGGGCATAGGCCTTGCGCTGGTTTTGGCCGCCGCTTTAACCACCTCTTTTATATACAGCCTTTTGGCGGCGCGCCAGCCGGTAAACGCTTTGCCCACCATTCGTGTAACCTACAACGGCACCGGCTTCCCCTACAAGCATATTTCCCTGAGCTCTTACTCCTGGCGCTTTTTGTTTATTGTGAAAAGCGAGCAGGTTACCGAGCCGGACTACTGGCTTACGGATGAATTTGAGGCGGGCCCGGTGGAACCGGGCGCCCCGCTGGACCTCAG
>JBKEBR010000218.1:0-2868 GCA_047973285.1 Oscillospiraceae bacterium
ACAATGTATTTTAGAATGATAACAAGCTCGCTCATCCGCCGCCGTTCCAGAATGCTTGTGGCACTTTTGGCCGTGGCAATCGGCGCAACCATCCTCTCCGGCCTTGTTACCATTTATTACGACGTTCCCCGGCAGATGGGCCAGGAATTTCGCTCTTACGGCGCAAACTTAATTTTTGTTCCTTCCGACGATGAATCGGCATTCGGTATGGATGTGGTCGAGCAGGCCGCGGGGTTTATTCCCGCCGATGATACCGTGGGCATTGCCCCCTACCGATACGAGACTGTCAAAATTAACGAGCAGCCGTTTATGGCAGCCGGTACAGAGCTGGGTGAGGTAAAAAAGACAAGCCCCTATTGGTTTGTCTCGGGGCAGTGGCCTGAAAATGAGGGCTCGGCGCTCATCGGGCAGGAAGTGGCCGATCTGATTCGCCTTTCCCCAGGCGACATCTTTACGGTAACCGGCACAGACAATAACGGAGAGAGCTTCAGCCATGATTTTTCCGTATCAGGAATTGTACAAACCGGGGGCACAGAGGAAGAATTCATCTTTATGTCTCTCTCAGATTTAGAAGGCCTGATGGGAAACAGTGGCAAACTGGATGTTGTGGAATGCAGCGTTTCCGCTGCGCAGGCAACGCTGGAGGAAATTGTCAAGCAAATTAGTGAAAACGTGGAAGGGGTTACCCCCCGCCTTGTAAAGCGTGTTACTGAGTCTGAGGGTACCGTTCTAACCAAGCTCCAGGCTTTGGTCTATCTTGTTACCGTTGTTGTGTTGTTGCTTACCATGATATGTGTAGCAACCACAATGATGGCCGTTGTTGCGGAACGGCGTAAAGAAATTGGCCTAAAAAAGGCACTGGGGGCTGCCAACAAAAGCATTGTCATGGAGTTTTTGGGAGAAGGCTTGTTTTTGGGCGGCTTGGGTGGGCTGCTGGGCACTGCACTTGGCTTTGTATTTGCCCAGGCAGTCAGCATGAATATTTTTAGCCGCTCTATATCCTTTCAGCCGCTGCTGGTGCCGGTTACAATAGCCGCTTCAATTGCAATAACCGGGCTGGCGTGTCTCTTGCCTATCAAAAGTGCAACCGATGTTGACCCGGCTATTGTTTTACGCGGCGAATAAGGAGGGAGAAGGGTATGAATTTATTAGAGCTTAAAGATATATCAAAAATCTACGGCAGCGTAAAAGCATTGCAGAATATTGATTTGGAGGTTTCACAGGGGGAATGGCTGGCAATTATGGGGCCGTCTGGTTCTGGCAAAAGTACAATGATGAACATTATCGGGTGTATGGATAAACCATCCAACGGATCTGTAATTCTGGACGGCACCAATATCTCAAAGGAAAACTCAAAAAGTCTGACAAATATCCGGCGCGATAAGATTGGGCTGATTTTCCAGCAGTTCCACCTGATAAACTACCTCACAGCTTTGGAAAATGTAATGGTCGCTCAGTATTACCACAGCATGCCGGACGAAAAAGAAGCATTGCAGGCGCTGGAGCGCGTTGGCCTGGGGGACCGGGCAAAGCATCTGCCAAGCCAGCTTTCGGGCGGCGAGCAGCAAAGGGTGTGCATCGCCCGTGCCTTAATCAACTTTCCTATGCTAATTCTGGCAGATGAACCCACAGGGAATTTGGATGAAACGAATGAGAATATCGTGTTGGATATTTTCAAGCAGCTTCATAAGGAGGGCAGCACCATCATTGTTGTTACCCATGACCCCGAGGTTGCTGAAGAAGCACAGAGAACTGTTATATTGGAGCATGGCCGGGTTGCGAGGATTGTGCAAAATTAAAATGAACAGGGGTGTTTGCAGTGAAAAAAAAGGTTATCGCCAACGTTTTTATTGTGGTACTCATATTGCAATTGCTGGCCGGGTGTAAAAGCAGCCCCAACAATGCCACCTACCAAGACGGCACTTATACCGGGAAAAGCAGCGAGGACGACCAGGGTGCTTACGGCGAAGTAACAATTACCATAAAAGGCACCGAGATTACAAGCTGCGAGTATGTTACCTGGCAGAAGGATGGCACCATTAAGGATGAAAACTATGGCAAGATAAATGGGGAAATTTCCAACCAGGATTATTACGACAAGGCACAGCTTGCCGTTGAAGCCATGGCGCAATATGCCCAGAGCCTTGTAGAGGCCCAGAAATTGGAGAATGTGGACGCTATATCCGGCGCCACAATTGCCTTCAATCAGTTCAGTGAAGCCGTTAATGACGCGCTGGACAGCGCAAAAAAATAAGCCGCCAACGTATTTTAAAGGGAACGCTGCCAAACCCAATGGGCCTGCAATTTATTTTGGCGCCATTTTGCAAAAAAATTGTACAGGCCGGCGGCAGCAAACAAAAGTTGAAAATGCTTTTATGCGCTGGGTGCGACAATAAACTTACGGCCTATGAAGCGCCGGCACATAATTATCTTCAAAACAAAAATTCAGGAGGCAGTTTTAATGAAAAACAGGTTGTTGCCCGGTATTGCCGTTGCTGTTTTAGGGCTGTTAATTGCGCTTGTGCCGGTTTGTATATTCCCAACTTGTATAAAAACGATTGAAACCGCAGCGGGCGGCACTACACCGATGAAATGCTTCTGGTCGGGCCGGGCTGAAATTGGAATCGGTCTTTTAATTTTGTGCGGCGGTGTATTGCTTTCCCTTTCCAAATCTTCATTTACAAGGCAGGGCATCAGCATAATGACTGCCTTAACCGGAGTTTTAGGCATTTTAATTCCCACCCTGCTCATTGGTGGATGTGAGATGGCCACCATGGCTTGCAGAATAGCAACCTTTCCTGCACTCATTGTAGCCAATGCCTTAACAATAGCCGTTTGTTCTGCAAACAGCCTTTATCTCTGGCGGCA
>JBKEBR010000219.1:0-4486 GCA_047973285.1 Oscillospiraceae bacterium
AGGCATGGCAAGGCACAAAGCAGCCCAGCATACCACTATTGGCGGCATTTACAATTGCATCTGCTTTTAACGTTACAATGTCTCCACGCCAAAGGCAAATGCCTTTTTGTGTTTCTTGCAGCCCTTGCGCATCGGTTATTCCCATTTCTTTTATCATGGATTGCAGCATTTCATCTTGTGTTTTTAAAAATTCAATGCCAATTGGCTGGGCCGGGCGAATGTTCACAAGAGAACGGAAAAGCCGCCATTTATCCGCTTGCAATGGCGGCAGCTGGGTGTTTGGCCGCAGCGCCGTTATCAAAAAATCAAGTTGCTCATTTCGTGTCATGCTTTGCTCCTAAACAGCCAGTGCCCTGCTGGTTAAAGCAGGGCAGGCAATTGACTATTAAAACTGATTTTTTGCGGCAGCTTGCCGGAAAGACATGCACCGGCCGCCCTCGTGTTCGTAAAATAAAAAGCCGTGAAATTGAGAGTATCACCAGTTTACAGTTTATATTTACATTTTTATTCTACGATATTGTTGTGTTGTATCAGAGAAATTATTACAAACTCTTTTTCTGTAAAAAACTAACTCATGCAATTTTTATGCAAATACTTCGAAACTTCAGGGTGCCAATATTCCAGTACCTTTGCAAAACATTTTATTCTTTGCGCAAGCCCGCCGTTTTCCGCCTTGTTACAGCAGGCGCCGAACCAACCTTATTGAATAACTGCCTCTGAGCGCCATATTGGGCAAAAATCCACACACCTTGGTTTATTGGAATGTTTTGCTGCCTTCATTATTCTTTATTTTCAATAATCGGCAACTACAGAGAACCGTTTGCCCGCATGCTTTGCATTTTCAGCTTCATCTACCATGGCAATGGCATAATCTGCGTAGCTTATAACGCTTTCTTTATTAGAATTAAGGGTTAGCTCTTCCCCGCTGGCAATGTATTTCCCGCTTCGTGGGCCCTCCGCCTGGAAATCTCCTGCGGAGCTTACATAGGTCCACTGAACGTCGCCCCTTTTGCGAAGTTCATCCAACGCTTTCCCCATATTGGTGGCCAACGGTTTAAACGCATCGGGGAAATCTGGTGTATCTTTCACTTGCAATGTGTGTTCGGAATTAACATAAAGGCTTCCCGCGCCCCCAACTACCAACAAGCGGTTGGGCTTCCCGCTGAGCAAATCGCAAAGATATTGCAGCGAGGTTTGGTGCTGCACCAGAGTGTCGGCTGTCCACGCGCCAAAAGTGTCAATAATTACCTCGTTGTCTTTTAAATCATCATAGGTTAGGTCAAATAAATCTTTTTGTACCACTTTTACCGTTGGCATTGCCGCCGCCGGGGGTGTGCGAACAACCGCCGTAACTTCATGCCCTCTGCCCGTAGCCTCTTTTACAAGCAAGCTGCCAACCTTTCCATTCGCCCCAATCACTGCAATTTTCATATCTACATCTCCCAAAATTTATTTTAGGCTTGTAATTTATTCGCCTTACCTTTATCATAGAACCATAAGGTTCAAATGTAAAGTAAGCATCTATAAGTGCTATAGTATCTTTTCAGAAACTATAGGAGGAGTTGTACATGTTGAAGCGATATGAACTGCCCGCTTGCCCTGTTGAAACAGCCTTAACCCTTATGGGCGACAGGTGGAAAATATTGATTGTGCGTGATTTGCTGAAGGGAACCATGCGGTTTGGCGAGCTTAAAAAATCGCTTACCGGAATTTCTCAAAAGGTATTGACGCAACACCTGCGGATAATGGAGGAAAATGGGCTTATTAACCGCAAGGTTTATGCCGAGGTTCCCCCAAAGGTTGAATACTCTTTGACTGAGCTGGGCTATAGCTTAAAACCCATCCATGATGCAATGTGGAAGTGGGGCGAGGAATACAAAATAAGCATTGAAGAAGCTGGAAAAGGTTAGGGTTTGCTCGCCCAGGCGTGGTATTCATAAAACCAAAGAAACAAAAGTAATTTAAAAATCAGCAAATCTTTTCCCGTAAGAAGATTTGCTGATTTTTAATGTTTTATTGAATTGTGGTTTAACTAAACCACATATACTTCTACCGCATAGGAGGCAATACTGCCGGTTTGCCCTGCATAATAAGGGGCCCACCCGGCGGGGATATGCACCTGCTTTGTTTCGCCAGTGTGGTTAATAACAAAAATATAAGTTTTTTCCCCTTTGGTGCGGTGGGTAATTTCCACCCCTTCTGTCGTTTCTCCAAGGCTATTCAGGCCGATGCTTGTTTTCCACTCTTCCACAAGCCTTGCCGCCAATTTCTCGCCCGGCTCGGTACCCACGTAATAAGCTTTTCCCTTGCCAAATTGGTTTACCGTAACCGCCGGGGTGCCCGCATAATACTCGGTATCATAGGCAGCCAGCGCCTGTGCACCCTTCAGTGTAATAACATCGCTCCATTTTTCGCAGGGGTACTGAACCCCGCCCCAGCTTGCAAAGCCGTTACCCTGACGCAGGCAATCGTACTCCGGCACCTCAATGCCCAGCAGCTGGCGCAGCTCCCCTGCCGGCAAGGCGCCATTGGTGCGGCACAGGTTAAATTCATCTTTAACACCGGCCCGCATATCCATTACCAAATTCCCGCCATTTTTTACATATTCACAATATTTACTTTCCAGCTCGGCCGGCATTAAATATTGCAGCGGGGCAATAAGCAAATCGTATTTTTCGAAATTAGCGGCATCGTTTACAAAATCTACAGGGATATTTCTGTCAAACAGTGCCTTGTAATATTTCATTATATGGGCCACATAATTCAGGTCTGGGTGGTGTGGCTGAATTTGCATTGCATATTCCTGGTCATACGAAAATACAATGCCTACCTTTGCTTTTGGCATGGCGCCTTGCATTTCTTTCAACAGAGGCTTGGTCTTTTTTATAAAGGCTTTAAGCTCATTATAATTGCGGCCGGGAATTCTGCTGTGCGGCAAAATTCCATGCCAGTATTGCTCTGTGCCCACGGCGCAGGTGTCCCAACGGAAAAACACAATACAATCGGCGCCGTGCGCAATGGATTGCGCCGCCCACATGCCCAGCTGGCCAGGCCGCGGAGACCGGCCCATAACCTCCCACCCAGTGATACCCGCCTGTTGCTCCATAATCCAAAAAGGTGCATTTTTTGTGGCCCTTATCAAGTCGAGCGCTGCCGCGAGATAACTGGGTGGCTGGCTTGGCTCAACAGAATGGAAAATGCCGGGATATTGGTCGTGGGAGGAAAAATCCAGGTCTTTGGCCAAATCGAAATAGCTCACCTTGTCAAAAAAGCCCATTAAATTGTGGGTGATAAATTTGCCGGGTGCGGCAGCGCGCAGCAATTCTGCCTGAAAATGGTGAAATTCCACCACCAGGTCGGAGCAAAACCTCCTCCAGTCCAGCACCGTCGACGGGTTGCGCCCAGTAACTGTAATTTTGGGGCTGTGGATGTGCTCAAAGCTGGAATAGCCCTGGCTCCAAAAAACAGTTCCCCATTTTTCGTTTAGTGTTTCGATATTTTTATATTTGTTTTTTAGCCACTCACGAAACCGGGCTTCGCAATGTTCACACATGCACAGGTCGTTATGGCTGTTTCCCAGCTCGTTGTCTACCTGCCAGCCAATAACGTTGGGGTTTTCTGCAAAATGCGCGGCAAAAGCGGTTATGTACCGTTTTATGTGTTCACGGTATACCGGGTGAGACTGGCAGTCGTGGTGGCGGCCCCCAAAATGGCGGCGGCGCCCCTGCTGGTCTGTTGGCTGAATGCTTGGCGTTTCTTCAACAATCCATGCGGGCGGGGCGGCGCTGGGGGTGCCCAAAATTACTTTGATATCTTCTTTTCCCAAAAGGGCAATTGCCTCATCCAGCCATGTGAAATTGTATTCCCCTTTGGCAGGCTCCAGCTTTTCCCAGGAAAACTCGGCCATACGCACCACATTCAGGCCCATCTCTTTCATCAGCCGAATGTCGGTTTCCCAATTTTCTCTTGCACAGTGCTCGGGGTAATAATCGGTGCCAAAAAATACCTTCATTTTATTTTCTCCTATGGTTTCTACTACTTCCTTTGTTTTTTGCAGCAGTTATTTTTAAATATTAACCGAAGGTTTTTTGCAAAATTAGGTGCAGCCGTGCAGAGCAATATATCGTCTGCAATACTGCACCTTTTATCTCCCTTTCGGCATTTTCAAACTATGCTTTTTTAAATACGGCACAGTCGTAGGCTGCCAGCTCAACGGTTTTGCCTATTTTTGTACCGGCTGCAATGTCCATGGCCTCAAATGGCAATTCCACTTTTTGTTTTTCTTTTGAAAAGTTAACCATGTAATAGAAATCTTCGCCTTTTTCTGTTGTTTTCTTTACAACCTCCACACCTTTGGGCATGTTTTTAAGCGCCGGGCTTACCCCGCACTCTTGCAAAATGTGGTTAAGCAAGGCTTCTGTTCCATCTTCGTTTAAATCGCAGCCAATGTAATAGCACTTGCCCTTGCCAAAGGTATTTACGGTTA
>JBKEBR010000220.1:0-8956 GCA_047973285.1 Oscillospiraceae bacterium
AGCGCCTCCTGCCGCACGGCTTCGCGGGCCTGCGGCCCGGTTTTGGCAAGCTTTGCAAGCGAGGTGGAAACCGGCAGCACCGCCGTTTGTTTGGCGCGCTGCAAAACGGCCAGCCCCTGCCCGTTGGCGGCCAGCACCTGCAAAAAGGGGGGCACCGCCGCCGGGCGCTGCAAGCCCAGTGCGGCGCCAAGGGCCGCCCGCCGCACACGGGAATGGGCAAAGCGCTTGCTTTTGGCAAGCCCGTACAGGCCGGGCAAATCCACCGCTTGCCCCGCGGCCGCCGCAAGGCGGGCCTCCAGCCCGTCGCCGCCGCCGCAATAGGGGGCAAACTCCGCGGCGGTTTTGCCCCGCAGCCTTGCCAGCATGGCAAGCTCCCAGCGGGCGGCATCTATTCCCTCTCCCTCTTGCTGCGCCTTTGTGTAATAGGGCAGGCAGGCCGCGGGCACCCAGGGCCGCAGCGCTTCGGCGTTTTGGCCCGCCGCCGCCCTGCGCAGCCAGCTGGCCGAGGCCACCCCCGCCTGCGGCTCGCCGTCGTGGCTTGCGCCCAGCCGGGGCAGGGCCAGCGGCCGGGGCAGGGCCGGGGCACTGGCCGGCCCGTTCTTCTTTTCCCACAGCGCGCCCAGCTGCCGCGCGGCAGCCCCCTGCAGCGCCTTGCAGTACTCCACCCCCAAAATATTGTTGGGGCTTTGCAGCAGGGCGGCGGCTTCGGGCATAGCCTCCTGCAGGGCGGCCGCCCTGGCCGCCGCAAACGAAACACCCCCGGCCAAATGCCGCTTTAAATACCGGGGGACCTCCGGCGAAAGCAGCACCCCCGCCGCCCGCCAAAGCAAGGCTGCATCGGCTGTTTCGGCCCCAAAGGCAATGGTGTCCACGCAGCCAAGCGCCCCCAAAAGCCCCACACCACCGGCGGCAAACGCCTCGGCCGAGGCGGTGGCCCAGGCCGCGGGCAGGCGCAGCACAAGGTCGGCCCCGCCCGCCAGGGCGGCGGCGGCCCGCACCGGTGTGGGCAGAAAAGCCGGCTCGGCCCGCTGCACAAGCGGCCCGCTCATCACACACACAATGGCGCCGTACCCCTGGCCGCGCAGCTGCTGCACCATCCATTCGTGCCCTTTATGAAAGGGGTTATATTCCGCAACAATACCCGCAACCGCAAATTTTTGCATTGGTTTCGCCCCCGCTTTGCTTGAAAATCGTTATTTCCTATTATATAATAGTTAGGCGCAATTGCATATGGGGTATTTTGCACGTAAACCCATCTTTTTTAAGAATTGTTTTTAAAACAAAATTGGAGGAATACCGTACATGAAAGTTCTGGTTATCAACAGCGGCTCTTCGTCTCTCAAGTACCAGCTTATCAACATGGAAAATGAAACCGTGCTTTGCAAGGGCCTGTGCGACCGCATTGGCCTGGTGGGCAGCACCGTTACCCACAAAACCGACAGCGGCGAGTGGAAAGAGCAGGTTGCCATGCCCACCCATGCCGAGGCATTTTCCAGCATGCTGCGCCTTATGACCACCGGCGAAGGTGCTGTGGTAGCCGACAAAAACGAAATTAACGCCAGTGGGCACCGCATTGTACAGGGGGGCGAAAAGTTCAGCGCCAGCGCCCTTGTAAACGAAGCCGTGTTGGCCGATGTGGAGTCTTTGGTGCCCCTGGCCCCCCTGCACAACGCCCCCGAAGCCCAGGGCATTCGCAGCGCACAGAAGGTTTTTGGCGAAACGGTTCCGCAGGTGGTGGTGTTTGATACCTCCTTCCACCAAACCATGCCCGAAGAGGCCTATATTTTTGCCGTGCCCTACGAATTTTATGAGAAGCACGCCATTCGCCGTTACGGCGCCCACGGCACCAGCCACCGCTACGTAAGCCACCGGGCCGCCGAGCTGATGGGCAAGCCCGTGGAAGAACTGAAAATTATCACCTGCCACCTTGGCAACGGCTCTTCTATTTGCGCCGTTAACAAAGGCAAAAGCGTGGACACCAGCATGGGCCTTACCCCCCTTGGCGGCGTAATGATGGGTACCCGCAGCGGCGATTTGGACCCCAGCGTTGCCACCTACCTTGCCGACATTACCGGCGAGTACGGCGCCAAAATGAGCACCCTGCTGAACACCAAATGCGGCTTTTTGGGGGTTTCCGGCATTTCCAGCGACAACCGCGACATTGAGGAAGCGGCCGCCAAAGGAAACAAGCGCGCCATTTTAACCCACAAAATGTTCTGCTACCAAATTAAAAAGTTCATCGGCTCCTACACCGCCGCCATGAACGGCCTTGACTGCCTGGTGTTCACCGGCGGCATTGGCGAAAACAGCGCCGGCGTGCGCAAAACCGTTTGTGAAGGCATGGATTTCTTTGGCATTGGCATTGACCAGGACAAAAACACCATTCGCGGCAGGGAAGTGGATATTTCCGCCGAAGGCGCCCGCGCCCACACCCTGATTGTGCCCACCAACGAAGAGCTGATGATTGCCCGCGACACCCTGGAAATTGTAACCGGCAAAAACGCGTAATTGGCCCCGCTTGCATAAGCGCCGCGCCGCCCGTTTCGCCGCCACGCCGCCCGCCCTGTTTTTTCAGCCCCTTTTATTGCAAAGAGCCCTTCCCGCCATGTGGCGGGAAGGGCTCTTTTGTTTTGCCGCTGGCCCCTGCGGCGCAGGGGGAAATACCGCTCTAATTTTTAAGTGCCTGTATGGGGGCGGGAATGCGCCCTCCCCTGCCAATAAATTCCGCGGGCGAGGCCGTGTTAATTGGCAATACCGGGGCATAGCCAAGCAGGCCGCCACAGTCCAGCCGCTCCCCCACCTTTTTGCCAATGGCGGGTCTCACGCGCACGGCGGTGGTTTTGCTGGTCACCATGCCAATGGCCGCTTCGTCGGCAATCATGGCGCTCAATATTTCGGCAGAGGTATCGCCCGGCACCACAATCATGTCAAGCCCTACCGAGCACACCGCCGTCATGGCCTCCAGCTTTTCCAATGTAAGGGTACCCGCCTCGGCGGCGGCAATCATCCCGGCGTCTTCACTTACCGGTATAAAGGCGCCCGAAAGCCCGCCCACAAGGCCGCTGGCCATAACGCCGCCTTTTTTTACCGCGTCGTTCAGCAGGGCAAGGGCGGCGGTGGTGCCGTAGCCGCCCACCTGTTCCAGCCCCATTTCCTCCAGCACCGCCGCAACACTGTCGCCTACGGCGGGGGTGGGGGCAAGGCTTAAATCCACAATGCCAAAGGGCACCCGCAGCGCCTCGCTTGCAAGGGTACCCACCAGCTGGCCCATGCGGGTAATTTTAAAGGCGGTTTTCTTAACGGTTTCGGCCACCCCGGCAAGGTCTTTGCCCTTGGCATATTTTTGCAGGGCCGAGCGCACCGCCCCCGGGCCGGAAACCCCCACGTTAATAACACAGTCCGGTTCGCCCACACCGTGAAAAGCCCCCGCCATAAAGGGGTTGTCCTCGGGGGCGTTGCAAAACACCACCAGCTTGGCCGCGCCAAGGCAGTTGTTGTGGGCGGTAAGCTCTGCCGCTTTGCGAATAACCGGCCCCATCATGGCAACGGCGTCCATATTGATGCCGCTTTTGGTGGAACCAATGTTGATGCTGCTGCAAACCGCGCTGGTTTGGGCCAGCGCTTCGGGAATGGCCTGAATAAGGCGTTCATCCCCCGCGGAAAAACCCTTGTGCACCAGGGCCGAAAACCCGCCAATAAAGTTGACGCCCACTTCCGCGGCCGCCCTGTCCAGCGTTTTGGCATACTCCACCGGGTTGGCCGTGGGGGCCGCCGCCAGCAGCATGGCAATGGGCGTAACCGAAATGCGCTTGTTTACAATGGGAATACCATATTCCGCCGTAATGCTTTCACACACCGGCACAAGGTATTTGGCGCGCCGCACAATTTTTTCGTAAATTTTGCGGCAGGCCCCTTCGGGGTTTGGGTCGGCACAGTCCAAAAGGCTGATGCCCATGGTTACGGTGCGCACGTCCAGGTTTTCGTCGTTGATCATCTGGATGGTTTCCAGAATATCGTTGGTATTAATCATAAGCGGGTAACCCTCATTTATTTTATGGTAGCAGCGCCGCAAAACCTTAAATGCGGTGCATGGCGTCAAACAGGTCCTGCCGGGTAATGTTCACATCCACCCCAAGCTCTTTGCCGCCCTCCCGCAGGCGCCCGGCCAGCTGCGCAAAATCAAGGGTGCTTTTGGAAATATCCACCATCATAATCATGGCAAAGGTTCCCCGCAAAATGGTTTGGGTTACTTCTTCCACATTTACCCCCACCTCAGAGCAGATACCGCTCACCTTGGCCAGTATGCCAACCTTGTCAAACCCCACCACCGTAATTACTGCCTGCATCTTACATCCTCCCTCTTGCAAAAGCCGCCGCAAAGCCAAGCCGGCCCGAATTCAATATATTATAGCAAAAATAGCCGTATTAAAAAAGTACCCGCCGCACAAAAGTTTCCTGGGGGCGTTTACTTGTAAAAGTGTTTTCAGTATAATATGGTATAATTCCTTGTAAAAAGGCCTTGGCAGGGGCCGCACCGGGCTGCCCAAACAACAACTGGAAAGGATGCGGGTTTATGGATAAACTGCTTAAAATTTTGGAGGGAAACGCACGACTTACTTTGGAAGAAATGGCCGCCATGGCGGGCGAAGCCCCCGAAACAGTGGCAAAGCGCCTTGACGACTACAAGCAGCAGGGCGTTATTCGCGGCACCCGCACCCTGATTGACTGGGAACGGGTGGGCGGCAACGGCGTGCAGGCCATTATTGAGGTGCGGGTTACCCCCAAAAAGGGCCACGGGTTTGACGAGGTGGCCGAAACCATTGCCCAGCTGGACGAGGTGGACGGTGTGCTGCTGATGAGCGGCGGGTACGATTTAAGCGTTGCCATTTCGGGCACCAGCTTTCAGGAGGTGGCCTTGTTTGTGGCAAAGCGCCTTTCCCCGCTGGACAATGTGCTTTCTACCGCCACCCACTTTGTGCTGCGCACCTATAAAAAAGACGGTGCCCTGTATAGCTTTGACGTCGCGGACGAAAGAGAGAGTGTTACGCCTTGGTAAACTATGAACATCTTTTTTCAAACGGGGCCAAAGCCATGCGCCCTTCGGGCATTCGAAAGTTTTTTGACATTGCCGCCGAAATGAAGGATTGCATTACCCTGGGCGTGGGCGAGCCGGACTTCAAAACCCCTTGGGCCATTCGGGAGGCGGGCATTGAAAGCCTGGAAAGAGGGCGCACCTTTTACACCTCCAACGCGGGCCTTGCTCTGCTTCGGCAGGAAATTTGCAACTATATGCAGCGGCGCTTTTCTTTGGGGTACAACCCCCAAACCCAAACGCTGGTTACGGTGGGCGGCAGCGAAGCCATAGACGCCTGCCTGCGCGCCTTTGTTTCGCCCGGCGACGAGGTGCTGGTGCCCGAGCCCAGCTTTGTGTGCTACCACCCCCTTACCACCCTGGCAGGGGGGGTGCCGGTGCCCATTCCCCTGAAAAGTGAAAACGGCTTTCAACTTACCGCCCAGGCGCTGAAGGCCGCCATTACCCCCAAAACCAAGCTGCTGGTGCTGCCCTACCCCAACAACCCTACCGGGGCGGTTATGCGCCTGCCCCAGCTGGAGGAAATTGCCGAAGTGCTGCGCGGCACCGATATTGTGGTGCTGAGCGATGAAATTTATGCCGAGCTAACCTACGGCAGCCAGCGCCACATAAGCATTGCCAGCCTGCCCGGCATGGCCGAGCGCACCGTGGTGGTAAACGGTTTTTCCAAGGCCTACGCCATGACGGGCTGGCGCCTTGGCTTTGCCTGCGGCCCCGAGCCCATTATTTCGGTGATGACCAAAATTCACCAGGCGGCCATTATGTGCGCCCCCACCACCAGCCAGTACGCCGCCATTGTTGCCCTGCGCGACTGCGACAATGAAATTGAAACCATGTGCAGCGAATACGACATGCGCCGCCGCTTTTTGATAGAGCGTTTCAAAAAAATTGGCCTTCCCTGTTTTGAGCCGGAGGGCGCCTTCTATGTTTTTCCCGACATTCGCGGCACCGGCCTTTCCAGCACCGAATTCTGCGAGCGGCTGCTGGTGGGCCGCAAGGTTGCCATGGTGCCCGGCAACGCCTTTGGCGATTCGGGCGAGGGCTTTTTGCGCATAAGCTATGCCTACTCCCTCAGCCATTTGGCCGAGGCCATGGACCGCACCGAAGCATTTTTGAAAAACGACCTGTAACAAAAGGCAGGCGGCTTTTGCGGCAAGGCCGCAATTTGCAATACA
Source organism: Oscillospiraceae bacterium (assembly GCA_047973285.1). Classification (GTDB taxonomy): domain Bacteria; phylum Bacillota; class Clostridia; order Oscillospirales; family Ruminococcaceae; genus JAAYCI01. Next base: position 6,268 of record JBKEBR010000220.1, read on the forward strand.
GAAAGAGGGCAAAGCCCCATGCAGGATTTTTACAGCCCCACCCAGCCGGTGCATGTGCGCAGGGCCACCTACGGAAACAGGCCGCAAATTGAACAGGCCGCGGCCTCCCTGCTCTCCCTGCTGCCCGCGGTGCAGGCCCTTACCCCCGAAAGCCGGGTGCTGGTTAAGCCAAACCTGCTGGCAAAGCACAGCCCCGAAACGGCGGTTACCACCCACCCGGATGTGCTGCGGGCGGTTATTCTTGCTTTGCACCGGCGCGGCGTGCGGCACATAACGGTGGCCGATTCCTCCGGCGGCATTTACACTCCTTCCGCCATGGCGGCCATTTACAGGGCCTGCGGCATACAGCAGGTGTGCGAGGAAACCGGCGCCGCCCTGTATACCGCCTGCGAGTTTGCCCCGGCCCCGGGCAAGGGAACCCTTGTAAAAGAATTCAATTTTATAAAGCCCGTGTTTGAATGCGATTTAATTGTAAACCTTCCAAAACTGAAATGCCATGTAATGACAGTGCTTTCCGGCGCGGTTAAAAATTTGTTTGGCCTGGTGCCCGGCCTGCAAAAAGCCGAGTTTCACATGCAGTTCCCCCAAAAGCAGCACTTTGGCCAAATGCTGGTAGATTTAAACCTGACGCTGCCCCCCACGGTGCACCTGGTAGACGGCATTCTGGCCATGGAGGGCGACGGCCCCTCGGGCGGCACGCCACGGCAAACCGACCTGCTGTTTGCCTCGCAAAACCCTTTCACGCTGGATTTGTGCCTGTGCCGGTACACCGGCCTTGCCCCCATGCAGGTGCCCACCCTTGCGGCCGCTTACCAAAACGGCCTTTGCCCCGAACGCTTTGAGGAAGAGCTGCTGCACAGCGAAACCCCCGAAGAGCGGCAGAGCTTTGCAAGCTTTACACCACCCAAAAGCTACAGCGGGCCGCTTAATTTTAGCCAGCAGCTTCCCAAAATACTGCGCCCTCTTGTGCGTTTGGCCGAGCAGTGGGTTTCCCCCCGGCCCGTTATACGCCGGGCGGCCTGCATTGGCTGCGGCAAATGCGCCGAAATATGCCCCCAAAAGGTTATTACCCTGCACAGCCGCAAGGCGCATATTGCCTATAAAAACTGCATTCATTGCTTTTGCTGCCACGAAATGTGCCCGGTGAAAGCCATTGGCGTGCGGCGCAACCCCCTTGTAAACCACAGCTAGCCCCAAAACACGGGGCGCAGCCAAACTGCCGGGAGGCCCCCATGAAAAAAGTAACGGTACTAGCACCGGCAAAGCTGAACCTTGCGCTGGACATTACCGGCCTTGCCCCAAACGGCTACCATTTGGTGGATATGGTGATGCAGGCCGTCAGCTTGTATGAAAAGGTGGAAATTGCCAAAAGCAGCGGCTACTCGCTGCGCTGCCCCGGCAGCCCCGTGCCCACCGATGAAAAAAACACCGCCACCCGCGCCGCCAAGGAATTTTTTACCGAAACCGGGCTGCTGGCCGGTACCGACATTATCATTCACAAGCGGGTGCCCACCCGGGCGGGCATGGCCGGTGGCAGCGCCGATGCCGCCGCCGTGCTGTTTGGCCTGAACGAGCTTTACGGCGCCCGGCTTACCATGGGGCAGCTTTGCGAAATTGGCCTGCGGGTGGGGGCCGACGTGCCCTTTGCGCTGCTGGGCGGCACCGCCCGTGTGAGCGGCATTGGCGAAATAATGCAGCCCCTGGCCCCCCTGCCCCCCTGCTGGTTTGCCGTGGGCATGCCCCGGGGCGGGGTTTCCACCCCCGAGGCCTACGCCCTGTACGACAAAGTGGGAAGCCCCGTTCACCCCGAGATAAACGCTTTGCAAAGCGCCATTGAAGCAGGCAGCCTTGCCGGTATTTGCCGCCACATGCAAAACGCTCTGGCGCACGCCAACGGCGGCCGGCGCACCGCCGACATTCGCCAAAAGCTAACCGCCTGCGGCGCCCTTGCCAGCATGATGACCGGCAGCGGCGCCGCTGTGTTCGGCCTTTTTGAAACCGAAAAACAGGCACGGCAGGCCGCCGGGCAAATACAGCCGCTGGTGCACCAAACCTTTGTGGTGCAGCCGGTTGCCCACGGGCCCCGGCTTGTTGGCATAAGTTAATTTCTTTGTGTTTGCCTGTGCCCGCTTTTAAAATTTGAATGCACCAATAACCATCCCCCGGCGTAGCCGGGGGTATTTCATATACGGGCGTAGCCCTGGAACACTAGCTACGCCTCACGTGGCGTAAATAAGGGCCTGACATTCGCGTAGGTCAAGGAATGTGCATAACTTTAACTGCTCACACTTCTCCCACCTTTACCCTACTTTGGCAACTGTTATATCGCTTTCGTCAGCCTTCTGCATATCTCTTTACTTTTTAGGACATAAAGGATCTCATTATCGGCAGAAGCCTTTTAAGGAACCACTCGCCTAGCGAGTGGTTTTAGGTATACAAAAAAACACCGCCCTGGGGCGGTGTTTTTGTTTGCCGCCCGCTGCCACGCCTTAACCCAGGGCAACGGGCTTTTGTTTTATTTTTCAAAAAAGGCTCATCTGCTCCGGCGGGCTGCCGGCGGCGGGGCGCATTTCCAGCAGCGGGGGCGCTGACGCCAGCAGCCCGGACGCCGCTTCATCCTCCCACAGCCACTCTTTTGCCTGCCCTGCCGTAAAAATAAGCGGCATGCGGCTGTGCACGGCGCTTACAG
>JBKEBR010000221.1:0-5592 GCA_047973285.1 Oscillospiraceae bacterium
CCCCTGCACATGGCGTTCGCCTTGCAGGGGGTTTGAAATTTTGGCAAAATAAGCTTTGCAACCACAACAAAGCGGCCATTTTCAACGCTGCCATCGCAGGCAGGCAGGGTTAAAAAGGTGCCGCCATATTCCGCGCTAACCCCGGTGCCGTACAGCGAAAACGCCCTAATATTGCTGCAAAAATTCTTTCCTTCGGTTTGGGTGGTGGCGTTGAAAAAGCAACACTCCTTACAAACATTCTTGGTGTTGCCATACGCCTTGCCCTCATGCACCACAGGGCAAAGCACGGCGCAGCCTTTGGCAGTGCTTACTTTTATGTTTCACAATAACAAAGCAGCTCTTTTTTTGCCGCTTCTATTGAAGAGGCTTTCTTTTTGGTGATGTACTGGCAGGTTTCCACCCAGTCTTGTTCTGAATAAAAAGCGGCCTCGGCAGCAAGCAGAACTTCCTTGAGTATTGTTTTACAAACAGGCCTGCATTTTAAGTCAGACAAATACTCCAGTTTCATTTCCCCTGCCAGATAGTCCAGCAGAGATTGCGCCCTTGGCTTGTTTGCGTTTTCAGGCGCCGGGGTGCCGCCCGCCAAATTGCCTGCTTCTGTTTTCAGCGTTTCCAGCAACAGGGTTTCAGCCCGCGCTGTAAATTCTTCCTTTTTGTGTTTTTGTTGTATCATGCTTCATTGTATCCTCCGCTTACAGGGCACTTCCTTTCGAAATTGCACAGCGCACAGTTACAGCTTTTATACCACAAAATAAATATTTCGTGGTATTCAAAAATAGATGAACAACCTTTAAAACAAAGGCTTTGCAGAAATTTAAGTGAGGCCAAAATAAAAACTTAAAAGTAAGAGCCGGATAGTAACAATACTACAAAAAAGGCCGCAAAAATTAGACCCGCAAGATGTACTTTTCTTGCAGGTTTTATTTTGCGGCGCAAATAAAAGGCAGTATGAGGAACTTTTTGTGCAAAGTTTGACTTTTGCCGAAAAATAAATTATACTGCAACCCAAACGAAGACATGTGCTTGCCAATTCACGCAAGAATACCACGAAATATTTATTTCGTGGTATTCTTGTTTTTTTTAAATAACCAGCCTCATTTTTTGAAACACCCTTTCGTGCTCTCGGGCGCTTACCGCCACATAAATGCGGGTGGTTTCCACCGAGGAATGCCCCAGAATATCTGCCAGGTTGGCCAAATTTTTTTTGATGGCATAAAAGGTTCTTGCAAAAAGGTGGCGCAGGTTGTGGGGGAAAAACCTTGTTGGGGTTTACATTGGCCGTGCGGCAAAGCTTTTTCATGTCGTGGCAAATGTTGGAGCGGTCCAGCGGGCCGCCCCGCCTGGTTCGAAAAATACACCCGCTGCCAATGCTGCTGTGCCTTGCATACCGTATAAGCCGGCTACGCAGTTCCTTTGGCAAAAGAATGGTGCGGGTTTTGCCCTTCAGGCATATTTCCGCCCGCCCCAGCCTTGCCGCCTCTACCGTAATGTATTTTAACTCGCTTACCCGTATGCCGGTGCCGCAAAGGGTCATCATTAAATGGTACAGGCGCTGGTTGTTGCGTGTTTGGGCCGCGGCTAGCAGCCGCTTGTATTCGGCTTCCGAAAGCTCGCGGCTTTCCTCTATGAAAGCCCGGCGCTGTACCTTCAGCAGCCTTATTTTGCAGCTTTGCTGGCCGGTGTGGGCAAGGTAGGCGTTAATGGCAGAGAGTTTGCCGTTAACCGTTGCCGCCTTGTACTTTTTTTGCAGGGCTTCCCGGTAGCTTAACAGCAGCGCCTTGGTAAGCGCGCTGCCTTTTAAAAATTTTTCTAAATTTTCCACTTCATAAACGTATTTTTTTACCGTTCCCTTTGCCTTTTCGTTCTCCAGCAAAGCCGTTTCAAACTGCGCAATACTTTGCCCGGCAGCGGTTTGTGGCGTCATGCATATTCCTCCGTATAATAAGATAGCTTTCGTTTTCGCCATATTATATACCAAAGAATGCTTCGCCGTATATACACCCCGCAAAACTCGGTCCTTCTTTTCCCGGGGGCATGGCCAACCCACATTTTAAAAGCGGCACAAAAATACATTCCAGCGGCCCCAGCGCACCTTGCGGATATTCAAAACCATTCTTATGCCCGTTAAAAAACACAGTACAAACCTTTGCGGCGGCAACCCCAAAGGCCCAAATAACACAAAGCCTTGCCACTGAGGGCAGCCGTATGGCGCACCCTACACAGGCTTGTTTTGCAACGCGCCGGAAATTGGGCCAAGCCGGTTTTAACCCTTTTATTTGCCCCATGCGGCACGGTGTTGCGCCATCTGCCGCTCGAATTTCCGTTTGAATTTGCCCCCATACACCAGCGCCACGGCACATAAAATTACTATATCGGCGCCAATATTGATGAGTGCCATTTGGTTTTGCTCAGGAATGCTTAAACCCGCGTACAGCAAACCAACCGCGACATTCTGCACCGCATGCAGCGTGGCGCCCCGAATATACGACCTTTCCGACAGAACAAAGCCCACAGAAATAAGCAAGCTTCCGGTAATTGTGCTTATAATAAAAGCCGCAAACCACCAGGGGGATATTTGCGCGGCTTCATATTGCCATTGGCCGGGATAAAAACACCAGGGCAGGTGCCACAGCCCCCAAAAAAAGCCCAGAATTACAGAGCCCTTGAAAAACCCATATTGGGAAAGCAGCCGGTCCAGCGCATACCCCCGCCACCCAAATTCTTCATTGGCCGGCCCAAAGAAATAGGCAAAGAAGACAAATGAGAAAAAACTGAGCGGCTGGTTGAAAAAGCCTTTTATGGCCGCAAAATCCGGCGCGCGGCGGTTGACAAGAGTGTGAAACGCCGCAGCCGCAATTAAAAGAAGCGCCATATACACCAGCGGAAACCATATCCCTTTCGCCGTTGGAATAAACCTTTTGAAATAATCTTTTTTTGCCGCCGGGCTGTAGGTTGCAAAAACCAGTACCAAGCCGCACAGCGAAGGCCCAATTCCGGCGCCAAACATAAAAATTATTTTTCCGGGCACAGTATTTTGAATACCGGCCATTACGGGGATAAACGCAACAACCCATGTCCAAAGAAAAGTGGTGCCAAAGAAAACCGGAAGCTCTGTTTTGGAATTCAGCTTGCTTTCCAGCTTTGCAGCCTGTGCCAATTTTTGATTCGCCTTTTCAGAAGGTTCTTTTTCCATGCCACAAGCTCCTTTGGTTGTATTGCCGCCGCCGCGCACAAACCGCCCGCCGGCAGGCTGTTTATAAAAATTGTAGCACAGGAATTTGGCCTGCCGTGTAAAATGAACGGCAAAAACCGGTAAATTTTGCGTTTTGAAAAAACAGCCCCAAACAGGCCGGCAAAATAATTCGCCTGCTTTGGGCTTTGTGAGCGCCTTTGGCACTTCAGGCCGGCCGGCAGCAGCCTCTTTCGCCTTTTATGCGTGGCTTTTGCCCTGAACAAAAGCAGGCAGAACTTTTGGGCCGCGAAAAAACCGCACCCCGTATTTTCAAATACGGGGTGCGGTTTTAAAAATTGTTAAAACAAGCTCAGCCCTGGCTTGCCGCCACCGCGCAGGCAACGGTGGCCCCTACCATGGGGTTGTTGCCCATACGCCAAGGGAATAATTTGCTGATACTTATCATTACTGCGTTTGACCTTTTTTGATTGTTACATCGACAACAATCCGTATGGTGATTGATTTTCCAAGCCTTAGCATTTCTTGGTTTTATCACCCGCTATTTGTGCGACGTGGACAAAATGTGGACAATACGATTATTTGTATAAGAAATATCTTATGCGAAGTTTGGCGGTACATTTTTAATATGTCCAATAGGCAATTGGTTTTCACATTTTTTACAAATATCTGAATTGCAGTTCGCATTTCGATATTTCTTGCAGACTGAACATGCGTCAATACAGCGCTCAAGAGATGTGATGTATTTTGTTCGATATTGCACAAGTTCTCTTATATCTACTTCGCCAACGATAATGCTATCATTTATCCCTCCCTTTACTTGAATTATATCTTTTTTGTAAGTCTTATAAGGTGCAGTGATTCGCGAGTCCCCATACATAGATGTATTTGCTTGCATAACAAAACAATGAAGGTCTCGAGAAGCAGACTCAACAATGCTTGAAAAATAGTTTGTATCGCGATTGAATTGTGGAACATAAAGGGTATCGATTTTCGCTTTCAAACTGGCTCTTGTATTGATATCGGTGAACTCAAAACAAAGGACGGTACTATATTGCGTATCTTCTGTAACAATCAAATGATATAGTGGCGTGGTTTGGTCTTTAGAGCGATAACCTCGTTTGCTTATTTCCAATCGTTCTGCTGGAGCGTAATAGTTTTTTTCTCTGAAAAGGGGAATACAGTTTACGAAGCCATAGTGAGTTCGGCTTGGCTGAAAAACGACAACATTGTTATGCGTATAATTTCCAAAAGTGACATATTGAATACCAGAGATAACTCCAACTCCGCTTTCTTTTGAAAAGCTTGCCACATCTTTTGCCCACATAATCGGCAAATAGAATTCGGGGAAAACAACATAACTCGCTTTTTCTTCACGTGCCGCATTCAATATTTTAAACAGCCGTGTTCTTCGTTCCATTAATGTTCCCAAATCAGGTCGGTCTAAGCATGCAAAGCACTCTGCCTCGGTTATGTTTGTGTTGACTATAGCTATTCTATGAAGCTTTTTTCGAAAAGAAGGAATATGGATTTCTAATAACGATACATTATGTTCAGGCAAGGCGTGTAGTATTTCCTTTTCAATAGGAGCTGGCAGATTAGGCTGCAAATTGTTACATTCGATAAAGTGTTGGTAAATTTTATTGTTCACATCTTGCTCATTTAAAGGCTTTAGATTTCCTTGTTTATATAAAAAGGTATATATGTATAGTTCATGGAGATGGATATAACGTGGGGACATATTTATTTTAGATTTGCTAAAACGGTACTTGTCTTTAAGCGGATATTTTTTCGTTATATCAAATCGGACTAACGATTCAATCTCGTCTGAAACCTCTGTATAGTTAAGCAGTGGAACAGAAATCAAGTGATGATTCAAATAGTTCGTATTTCTAAATATTTTTGCAAGATTCCGTTGCTTCCCCTTTTTCGCCATGCTGAAATCTAATGATGTTGCCAGAGAAATGGAAATGCTTAAATGTTCTTTCATGTCATGTTGCAATCGTTTAAGTAGGCTTTTATCCCGGTTTCGAGATATTTCATTCTCGCCCAAATGTGAAAAAGACAATTTTTTGATTTCTGCGTAAATCTCTGTAAAGTAGTTGTTTGCACGTGTGGTTTCGTGTGTTATCACATATAGTTCAAAAATTGACCGCCACATGTTTGAGTATTCAACACACAAACTGCCTTGATAATACTCACTTATTTCTTCTAAATACTTTTCAACAGTTTTTCTATCTGGCGGGGCGCCGTTGCGTGGGTTTCCCCCGGAGATTGAGCCAAGTGAAGTGCATGCTAAGATTCGCTTTAATCGGTTAACAAAAAGCGTTGCCTTATAGTTGTTACTTTCAATAATGCCCAAGTCACGAATTTTGTTGCTTTTCTCACTATTTTCTATTAAG
>JBKEBR010000222.1:0-4455 GCA_047973285.1 Oscillospiraceae bacterium
ATTAATTATCTATTTTGATAGTATCGAGCACGCTAACCATGGTATAGTGAGGATGGCTTAATAACAAAAGCCGCCCGCGAAGAGGGAAATTTATGAGAAAGACTGCCTTTGAACCCATTTTTCACGAGGCGGCGGTGCCTGCAAAAATTTTCACCGCAAGCATTGGCGCCTCCAGCTACCATTGGCATTACGATTATGAATTGGTGCTGGTGCTGAAGGGCAGTGTGCTGGTGTACAACGGGCCCCAGCCCACGCTTATGCAAGCCGGGGACATTCTGCTGGTAAACAGCCGGGCGGTGCATGGTTTGCAGCGGGCAAAAGAACAAAACCTCTGCCTGTTTATTCAGTTTGCGCCGGAACTGCTGGCCTTGCCCACAGCACCGAACAGCCGGTACCATTTCACACTGAACAGTGCCGCCCCCAATTTTTTGCCCCGGTGCCCCTACGCAGTCTTTGTAAGGGAGGCCGCTACAGCAGGGCTGTACAGCCAACAGCAAGGGCTTCTGGGGCGGCTGCAGGTTACCGCACAAATTTACCGCCTGCTGGCATGCCTGGTGGAACATTCCCAATACGAAATACACACCGGCCCGGGCAGCCCTCCGCCGGAAAATACCAGCGAATTGGTGGTGGCCGTCAGCCAATATGTTGAAAACCACCTGCAAAGCCCTACACTGGGCACCGATGTATGCCGGGCGTTTGGTACCGCCGAAAAAACGTTGTACCGTATTTTAAAAAATGACCTTGGCATTACCCTGAAAGAAATGATTGACATTACCCGCATCGAAAAGGCACAGCAGATGCTGCGCGGCAGTAAAAAGCCCGTTTCTGTTATTGCAGATACCTGCGGCTTCGCCAGTGAAATGACCTTTTACCGCTTGTTTAAAAAAACGGCCGGCGTTACCCCCGCCGTTTACCGCGGCAACGCAAAAGCCTGCCCGGCAAAGCGGGAAATTCAGGGCTATTTGAATTTTGATGCAAACGAGGCAAATTGCCTTATGAAACAAATGGCAGCACAACAAGAAGGAGGTTAAACAAATGAACTGTACCAAAGAACAACGGCTTGGCTATACGCAAAGGGCGCAGGAATTGGTTGGGGGAATGACACTGGAGGAAAAGGTGCATCTTATGAGCGGCACCACCAGCCTTGAACAGATGATGGGCGATTTGCAAAGCCCCGGCAACCATTACAATTATATTCCATACCCGGCCGGCGGCGATGAAAAAAGGGGCATTGCCCCCATGCTGTTCTGCGACGGGCCGCGCGGTGTGGTGTGCGGCACCGGCGAAAGCACCTGCTTTCCGGTAGCCATGATGCGCGGGGCTTCGTTTGACACCGGCCTTGAGGAAGAAATAGGGCGGGCCATTGGTCGGGAGGTGCGGGGGTTTGGCGGCAACCTTTTTGCCGGTGTGTGCATCAACCTGCCCTACAACCCGGGCTGGGGCCGCAGCCAGGAAAGCTACGGCGAGGAAAGCTATGCTTTGGGCCAGTTTGGCGCGGCACTGGTGCGGGGGGTTCAGCAGGAAAACGTAATGGCGTGCGTAAAGCATTTCGCCTTTAACTCAATGGAAATAAGCCGTTTCAAATGCAGCGTAGACTGCGAGCGCCGCACCGAGCGGGAGGTTTACCTGCCTCATTTTAAAGATTGCGTGGACGCGGGGGCGGCCAGTATAATGAGCGCCTACAACCTGTACAAGGGGGTGCACTGCGGCCATAGCGATTACCTGCTGCGCAAAGTATTGAAAGAAGAGTGGGGTTTTGACGGCTTTGTCATGAGCGACTTTGTGTGGGGCGTGCTGGATACGGCTGCCGGGGCCAACAATGGCGAAGACATGGAAATGTGCTGCACCCGTGTATATGGGGAAAAACTTGTGCAGGCGGTAAAAGACGGCCTTGTGGATGAATCGCGCATTGATGACGCCGCACTGCGCATTGTGCGCACTATTTTGGCCTTTGAAGAAGCCTATTCGGAAAGCGGCAAAAACTATGGCAAAGAGGTAATAGGCAGCCCGGCGCACATTGCCCTGGCATTGCGGGCCGCGCAGGAGGGCATGACACTGCTTCAAAACAAAAACGGCCAGCTGCCGCTGAACAAAAAAAACATTAAAAAAATTGCCGTGCTGGGCAAGCTGGGAAATACCGCCAACATTGGCGACCACGGTTCCAGCAGGGTATTCCCGGAATATGTGGTAACCCCGGTAGAGGGGCTGGAAAAAATTGCCCCCCAAAGTGAAATTATTTACTATGACGGAGGCGACCTGGAGCATGCCAAAAAAATTGCCGCCACCGCCGACGCCGTGGTATTTGTGGTGGGGTACAACCACGACGATGAAGGCGAATTTATTTCTAACGATGAAACCAGCAACTACACCGGTGCAATAGGTGGCGACCGCGCCCAAAGCCTGGGCCTTCACCAGGAGGAAATTGACCTGATTAAGGCTGCCGGCCCGGAAAATAAAAATTCCACCGCTGTGCTCATTGGCGGCAACACCATCATGATTACCGAATGGATGGACTGTGTTTCCTCCATTATTATGGCCTACTACCCCGGGCAGGAGGGGGGAACGGCCCTTGCCCAGGTGCTGTTTGGCGAGGTAAACCCCAGCGGCAAGCTGCCCTATGTACTGCCTCAAAAAGAGGGCGATCTGCCCCAGGTAAAATGGGATACCACCAACCAGTTTTACGAATATTACCACGGCTATGCCCGGCTGGAAAAGGCAGGCATAAAGCCTCTGCTGCCTTATGGGTTCGGCCTGTCCTACACAACCTTTGAAGTGGGCGGCGCCCGCTTTGCCGCCGAAAAAGAAACCCTGCGGGCAACCTGCACCGTAAAAAATACCGGCGCGCGGGCAGGTGCCGAGGTTGTGCAGTTGTATGTAGGGTTCCAAAACTCAGCTGTAAACCGGCCTGTCAAGTTGCTGCGCGGCTTTGCCAGGGTTTTTCTGGAGGCGGGTGAAAGCCGCGAAGTTACCATTGACTGCCCTGTGGAAAAACTGAAATACTTCGACGAAAAAAGCGGAATGTTCGTGCTGGAAGCCATGCCCTACGAGGTATACATTGGAACCTCCAGCGGCGAAGACGATTTGCTGCCGGGGAACGTGGTTTTATAATTTGCCGAAAAAAATAAAAAACCAAACAGGGGGCGGGCGCAGCCAAATTGCACCCGCCCCCTGTTTGGTTTTCCGGCTCGCCGGTTATGGCAAAAACTGCTTTTCCAGCCGTTTTGTTGCCAGGGCCGGGCCCGGCAGCCATAAAAGCCGAACAAAAAAGCCCGGGCGGGTATGGAAACACGGCTAAAACGGGCAGGGTAAAAAAGTTTACCAAAGCAGGCAAACAACCTTCAAGGCGCTATAAGCAAGCAAAGAATGCGGCTTATAAAAAAGTTCCGGCGTCTTTAACTACACTGAATAAAACCGGCAAAAAGGCATGGCCCTTCCGCCGGTTGTTTTTGCTATACATGCCTTAAGCGCTTTGCCGCGTTATACAGCGGCGGTGCCGGCGGCCTTTTCCCTTCGCCGCAAAAAGCAGCTTGCCCCTGCGCCCGCCCCGGCCGGCACAGCCACTCAGCAGTTCTCTCGAATGCGAATATTGATGCTGGTGTAATAGGCGTCCTGCACGGGGGTAATTCCCATGCCAAGGTAGTCTGATAAAATTTCCAGCGGCAGCGAGCCTTGCTTGAAGGGCTGCTGGTCAATGGCCGCGGCAAGGGTGCCGTCCTTAATCAGTTTTTTGGTGGTGGGCACCACATCAAAGCAAATAATTTTAAGCCTGCCGGCCAGCCCCAGGCTTTGAACCGCCCGCCCGGCGCCGTACACACCGGCTGCCACCAGGTACAAAGCGTCAATTTCGGGGTGCTCCTCCAACAGCTTCTTGGTTACGGCAAAGCTTTCAAAATCATCGTCGTGGTTTTCTACAATGCCTGCAATGCGAATATCGCACTGCTTTTTTTGAATGTAGCGCTTAAACCCGGCAATCCGTTCGGAATGGCAAAGTACCGAGTCGGAGCCGGTAACAATGCCAACATTTGCCTGCCCGCCGGTAATCAGCTCCATCAAATTGCCCGCTGTTTTGCCGCATTTATAATAGTCGCTGCCCACATACGCCAGCCGGTTGGAATTGTTGATGTCGGTGTTTACCGTTACCACCGGAATGCCGCAGGAGGTAAGCTCGCTAATTTTGGCGGCCACCGAGGGGTGGTTCACCGGGCTTATCGCCACACCGCTGAACCCCTCTTCCTTCAGCCGGTATTTCAAGCGCATCCATAGAAAGACCTTTACCCGCTACCTGAACGAGGTAAGGGTGGGCTATGCGTGTAAATTGTTGTTGGAGGATGCGAGCCGTATTACAACGGTCTGCTGTGAATCGGGCTTTAGCAATGTGTCGAATTTTAACCGGCAATTCAGGACAATAAAGGGCATGACCCCATCGCAGTACGTGAACAGATACACAAGGGATCG
>JBKEBR010000223.1:0-12511 GCA_047973285.1 Oscillospiraceae bacterium
ATAACATATTCCGCCCCAAGGGCCCGCATTTCCTTGCAAAACGCAAAGCTGTCGGTTTCGCTGGTGGAAAGCCACCCTTCCACCGCCACCCGCCCGCCGCGGGCATCTACCCCTATTGCAATGGCGCTGCCGTAGGTTTGCAGCATTTTTTTGGTAAAGGCGGCATCCTTGAGCGCCGCCGTGCCCAGAATAACCCGGCGAATGCCCGCCGCAAAGCATTGGCGCACCGTTTCTTCGGTGCGAACCCCGCCGCCAAACTCTGCAAACAGGCCCGAAGCCTGCACAATTTGCCGGGCCGCCTCAAAATTTTGGGGCGCACCGTGCCTGGCACCGTCCAAATCTACCAAATGAATGTGGGTGGCCCCCTGCCGGGCAAACTGCTGCGCAAAGGCCGCCGGGTTGTCTCCAAAGCTTTCGGCTTTGTTATAATCGCCCTGGTACAGCCGCACCGCCTGCCCGTTCAGCAAATCAATAGCCGGGAAAATAAGCATGCTACACCTCTGCAAAGGCTTTCAGCATGGCAAGCCCTGCCTTTCCGCTTTTTTCGGGGTGAAACTGGGTGCCGAACACATTGCCGTGCTGCACCGCGCCGGTAACCGCAATGCCGTATTCGCTGGTGGCAATGGTAGAGGGCTTACACCCGGTGGCATAAAAGCTGTGCACATAATACATGGAGTCGCCTTCGGCGGTATATTTAAAAAGAGGGCTTTGCGGCCGCACCAAATGAATAGGGTTCCACCCCATGTGCGGCACCTTGTAGGCAAAGCCGCCCTCGCGCAAATCTTTTTCCAAAGAGGTTACCTGCCCCGGCACCAGCCCAAGGCCCTTGTGCAGGCCAAACTCCTGGCTTTCCTCAAACAAAAGCTGCATACCAAGGCAAATGCCAAGCAGCGGCACGCCGCTTTTGGCCGCGGTGCGCACCACCTCGTCCAGGTTGTTTTCCCGCAGCTTTTGCATGGCGTCTTCAAAGGCGCCCACACCGGGCAGAATAACCTTTTGCGCCGCCAGAATTTTTTGGGCGTCTCCGGTTACTTCCGCCGCAAGGCCAAAGGCCTTCAGGCTGCTTTGCAGGCTGAACAAATTGCCCACGCCGTAATCTACAATTGCAATCATTTTTTGCACCGCCCTTTGCTACAAAATGGTTCCCTTGGTGGAGGGTATTTCGTTTGGCGCCGCCGCATTGATGGCCACCGCCCCGGCAAGGGCGCGGGCGCAGCCTTTAAAGGCCGCTTCGGCAATGTGGTGGCTGTTACTGCCATCGAACTGTTTGAAATGAAGGGTGGCCCCCAGCTCCCGCGCAAAGGCGGTAAAAAATTCCTGCACCAGCTGGGTGTCAAAATCGCCTATTTTTTCGGTGGCGAAGGCAAGGCCAAAGCCAAGGTAGGCCCGGCCGCTGATGTCCAGCGCCGTCATTACCAGCGCTTCGTCCATGGGCAGCAGAAAGCTGCCATAGCGCAGAATGCCCGCCCGGTTGCCCAGCGCCTGCGAAAAAGCGCGCCCCAGCACAATGCCCACGTCCTCTACGGTGTGGTGGTAATCCACCTCGGTATCGCCCTTGCAGGCAAGGGTAATATCAAAATTGCCATGGCGGGCAAACAGCTGCAGCATGTGGTCTAAAAAGCCGCAGCCAGTGGAAATGCTGTGCTTGCCGGTGCCCTCCAGCACAAGGGTGCAGGAAATGGCGGTTTCGGCGGTTTCTCTTTGCAGTGTGGCGGTACGCATGGGCGTTCCCTCTTTTCTTTAAAAATGCGGCTGCGGGCGGCTAAATGCGGCTGTGGGCGGCCTGCCGCAAAAGGCAGTTACATTTGGCCGGTGGGCAAGGCGCCCTGCGGCGGTTTAGGCGCCCACCAACCGGGCACGGGCGGCGGCCAGGGCCTCGGCCTCGGCCTTAGTGCCAATGGTAATGCGCAAATAGTTTTGAATGGCGGGCTTGTTAAACCACCGCACCAGAATGCCCTGCTCCTTTAATGCCTCGTACAGCCGCTGCCCCGAAAACCCGGGATGGCGGGCAAACACAAAATTGGCAAGGCTTTGGATGCTTTCAAACCCAAGGGCGGCAAGGCGGGCTTGCAGCCATGCCCGGGTTTGCATAATGTTGGCCCGGCAGCTTTCAAAGTATTCGGTGTCTTCCAGGGCGGCCTTTGCCGCCGCAAGGGTAACCCGGTTTACGTTGTAGGGGTTGAAGGAAAACTTAATGCGGTTCAAATCTTCCACCAGCGCCTCGCAGGCCACCGCGTAGCCAAAGCGCCCGCCCGCCAGCGCGCGGGATTTGGAAAAGGTACCCACCACCATAAGGTTATCATATTTTGGCACCAAAGGCACGCAGCTTTCGGCCCCAAAATCCACATAGGCTTCATCCACCACCACAAGGCTGCCGGGGTTTGCCTGCAAAATGCTTTCCACCTGGGCCCTTGTAAGCGCAAGGCCAGTGGGGGCGTTGGGGTTGGCGATAAAAATGGTTTTGCCAAGGCCAAAATAATCCTCTGGGGCAAGGGCAAAACCTGCGCGCAACGGCACCACCTGCACCGGCAGGCCGTATAGCCCGGCCCAAACCGGGTAAAACCCGTAGGTGATGTCTGCAAAAGCCGCCCCTGTGGGGCAAAGGCCGAAAAAGCAGAAGGCGAGTATTTCATCGCTGCCGTTGCCCGCAAATATATTCTGCGGGGCCACGCCAAAGGCGTTTGCCAGCGCCTGCCCCACCGCGGTGGCGCCGGGGTCGGAATAGAGGTTCAGCCTTGCGGCCTCCCCGTTTGCCGCCGCCACCGCCTTTGCAGAGGGCGGATAGGGGCATTCGTTGGTGTTCAGCTTAATATATTTTCCGGTTTGGGGCTGCTCGCCGGGGGTATAGGGGGCAAGCGCACCCAGCCTTGGCAACAAAAAGCGGGACATGCCATCACCTTTTCTCTAAAGTTTTTGCCGCCGAAAGCGGCGTTTTGGCAGCGGCCCTGCAGCCGGTTTTTATACTGCAAAAATACAAGCCGGTTTCAAAAGGGCCCGCCGTAAAAAAAGCCGGGCAGCCCTACAAAGCGTTTTCCGGGTTGGTGCGCAGGGTTACGCTGTTGGCGTGGGCCTGCAGCCCTTCGGTTTTGGCAAACAGCTCTACCTTGGCCGAAGCCGCCTGCAACGCCTGCTGTGAATAATACAGGTAGCTGCTTTTTTTGATGAAATCATCCACCGAAAGGGGCGAGGAAAACCGCGCCGTTCCCCCGGTGGGCAGGGTGTGGTTGGGGCCTGCAAAATAGTCTCCCAGTGCTTCGGGGGTGTTGTGCCCCAAAAAAATGCTGCCCGCATTTTGCACCAGCGGCAAAAAGGCAAAGGGGTCTTGCACGCAAAGCTCCAAATGCTCGGGCGCTATGGCATTGGCAATTTCAATGGCTTTTTCCAGTGTGGAGGCCAGCAGAATGCGCCCGTTGTTTTGCAGCGAGGCCGCCGCAATTTTTTGCCGGGGCAGCCTTGGCAATTGCAATTCCAGCTGCCGCTGCACCTGCTGTGCAAGGGCGGCATTGGTGGTAACCAGCACCGCGGCGGCGTTCTCGTCGTGCTCGGCCTGGGCCAGCATGTCGGCGGCCACATACACCGGGTTGGCGCTTTCATCGGCCACCACCAGCACGTCGCTTGGGCCCGCAATCATATCTATATCCACCGTGCCGTACACCATGCGCTTGGCGGTGGCAACATACAAATTGCCGGGGCCCACAATTTTATCTACCCGCGGAATGCTTTCGGTGCCAAAGGCAAGGGCCGCCACCGCCTGGGCACCGCCCACCTTATAAATATCGGTTACGCCCGCCACATGGGCGGCGGCCAGCACCCCGGCGGGAATTTTGCCACTTTTGCCCGGCGGGGTTACCATAACAATGCGCCCCACCCCCGCAATGGCGGCGGGAATGGCGTCCATTAAAACCGTACTGGGGTAGGCGGCGGTGCCGCCGGGCACATAAATGCCCACCCGGGCAATGGGGGTAATTTTTTGCCCCGCCACAACGCCGGGCTGCTGGGCCATTACAAAGCCCTGCCGCACCTGCTTTATGTGGAAGGCGCGAATATTGGCGGCCGCCTGCTGCAAAACGGCGAGAAATTCCTCCCCCGCTTCTGCAAGGGCTTCTTCTATTTCCTGCCCGGTTACCCGCAGGGCCGAAAGCTCGGCGCCGTCGAACCGGCGGGTATATTCCAAAACGGCGGCGTCCCCCTCTGCCTTTACCTTTTCCAGCACGGCGGCCACCGCCGCCGAAACATCGGGCTGCGAGGCTTTGGGCTTTGCCAGCAATTCTTCGGCGGAAAGGCCGGCGGTATTGACAATTTCTATCATAGCACTTCCTCCAGGCGGTTCAACAGGGTTTTTACGGTTTTTTCCTTAAAACGCCAGGCGGCGCGGTTGGCAATTAGCCTTGCCGAGGACGGCGCCACCTCGGCCAATACGGCAAGGTTGTTTTCTTTTAAAGTAGAGCCGGTTTCCACAATGTCCACAATTACATCGGCAAGGCCCAGCAGCGGGGCCAGCTCAATAGAGCCGTGCAGCTTTATAATTTCCACCGGGCGGCTTTTGGCCGCATAATAGCGGCGCGCCACGGCGGGGTATTTGGTGGCCACCCGCAGGGGCAGGGCCAAATCTTCGGTGAAACCGGTTTTGCCTGCCACGGCAAGGCGGCATTTGCCAAAGCCAAGGTCGGCCAGCTCCAGCACGTCGGCCCCGCTTTCCAGCAACACATCCTTGCCCACCACTCCAATGTCGGCGGCGCCGTGCTCTACGTAAATGTCTACGTCGGAGGGCTTTACCAAAAAGTACCGCACCTTGTTTTCGGCGTCTTCAAACACCAGCTTGCGGCTTTCTTCTAAAATGCCTTCACAGGAAAGCCCGGTTTTTTCAAACAGCTTGTACACCTTGGTGCCAAGGCGCCCCTTGGGCAGCGCAATATTGAGGTAACCGTCCTCCATGCCTGTTTGGGCGGCGGGCACGCTGCGGCCAAGCTCGTCCAAATACAGGGCAAACCCAAGGGCCCCCTGCTGCTTATTGAAACGGCACAGCAGGTTGTCGTACCGGCCGCCGGCCAAAACGCTGCGGGGCACCCCCTTTACATAGCCCTGAAACACAAGGCCGTTGTAATAATCGGTATCGCCCTTTACTGAAAAATCAAGGCGAATTTCCGCCTGCTGCCTGCCGGTTAAAGCCCCATACAAAGCGGCAAGCTGGCCAAGGGCCGGCGCCGCACCCGGAATTGCCGCCGCAAGCCGCTGCGCCGCGGGCAGGGTTTTTTCAAACGGGCCCGAAAGGCCCGCAAGCTGCGCCAGGGCCTGCGCAAGCGCCGGCGCAAGGCCCGCCGCTTCGGCGGCTGCCTGCATGGCGTGGGGGCTTTTGCTGCGCAGCGCCTCGGCAGCGGCCTGCTTTGCTTCCCCTGTTTCAAAGCAGGCCAAAATAGCCTCTACCACCCCCATGTGGGAAAAGTCCAGCGCGGCGGGGCCAATGGCGCCAAGGCTGGCAAGGGCCAGCTGCAAAACCTCGGCCTCTGCCTGCTGCCCTTCCCCGCCAATAAACTCAAGCCCCATCTGCTTAATTTCGCGGTATTCGCCGGTTTGGCGGCTGCGGCGAAACACGTTTTCGGTGTAGTATAGCCGCCGCTGTTCCCCCGCCGGGATGTTTTTTACAATAGAAAGGGTAACGTCCGGCTTTAAGGCCAAGAGGCGCCCGTCGGCGCCGGTAAACGAAATAATATCCTCATCGCTTAAAAACGAGCGGTTTTGCATATACAAGTCGTATTCTTCAAAGCTGCCCATGCGGTACAGGCTGTAGCCCTGCTTTTCAAACAGGGCGCGCAGCCGCAGGGTAACCACCTCTTCGGGGCGCAGGGCGGGCAATGCAAATTCCATACGGCACCTCATCAGTTTGTAACCGGCGCGGCTTTTTTGTAACTATATAGTACCCAATAAAACCGTGCGGTGTCTACTGGTAATGATCATAGCACGATTTACTAATTTAGTCAAGTAAATTGGTGAAGTGTATCAAATAAAAGCTTGCTAATTTATAAAAAGCAACCAAAACATAACTTTGGGGCGGCCGCCCCCGCTACAGCCGTATTTCATGGGTGGCAACCTTGGCGCAAAAAGCGGCGTCGTGCTCTACAAAAACCATTGTGGGGCCGCTTGCCAGAATGGCCTCTTCAATTTGCTCCCGGCTTTGCACATCAATATAGTTCAAGGGCTCGTCCCAAATAAAAAGGTGGGCGGGCCTGGCAAGGCTGGCAGCCAGGCAAACCTTTTTCTTTTGCCCTTCACTGTAGCTTTGCAGCGGCTGGGCAAAGGCCTCGCGGCTGAAATTCAGCTTGCGCAGCAGCGTTAGAAAAAGGCTTTCGTCTAGTTGGCTTTCAGCGGCAAACCCCCGCAGGCTGCCGCTTAAAAAAGCGGTGTTCTGGGGCAGGGTGCTGAGCACAAGGCCGCTTTGCCGCTGCAGGCTGCCGCCCATGGGCAGCAGCGCCCCTTCCAGCACATGCAGCAGGCTGCTTTTGCCGCTGCCGTTTTTCCCCTTTATAGCAAGGCGCTGCCCGGCCTCTAGGGCAAAGGAAAGATTTTGAAACAGGCTGCGCCCTCCGAATTGCAGCGAAAGGCCCTCTGCCGTAAGCAGCCTTGTTTTGGGCGCGGGCAAAAGATGGAATTTCAGCGGTTCGCTCTCCTCCACATTTTTCAAAAGGGCTTTTTGCTGCTGTATCTCCCCCTCTTTCCGGTGTTCAATTGCCTTGCTGCGCTGCATCATGCGGGCGGCCTGGTGGCCAATATAGCCGCGGTCCAGGCTGGCATTGTCGCTTCGCGCCGTCCCCTTCATTTTTTTGCTGTTTTCCACCGTATCGCTCCAGCGCTGTGCCCGTTTTGCGGCGGCAGAAAGGTGGACAATGTTGCTTTCAAGCTTTTTGTTTTCGGCTTTTTCATATTCGTCTTGCAGGGTGCGGTTGTGCCGCCACACCGAATAATTGCCGTGTACCAGCTCTATTCCCGCCCGGTTAATGGCAAGGGTATACTCCACCGCCTGGTCTAAAAAGGCCCTGTCGTGGCTTACCAGAATAAAGCCCTGCTTGCCGGCCAGCCAGCGCGCCACCGTTTTGCGGCCCTCCCCGTCCAAATGGTCGGTGGGCTCGTCAACCAGCAAAAAACGGTGGGGCTTCAGGAAAAGCGCGGCCAGCATCAGCTTTACCTGCTCCCCGCCTGAAAGGGTGGCGTAGGGCCGCGCCAGCGCCTCCGGCTCTACGGCCAGCCGCCCTGTTTCGGCCAGTATGGCCTCGTTGATGGTGTAGCCCTCCTGCCCGGCATACCGCTGCTCCAGCTCGCCATATTCCTCCATGGCCTCGGGCGTGGCCAGCCCCGCAAGGTGTTGCAGCCTCTCCTCCCAGCGGGTAAACGGCGCAACCATGGCGCGGGCGGCCTCCAGCGCTGTTTGGGCGGGGTTTTCTACCGCGGTGGGGAAATATTCAAACTGCTCGGGGGAAACAATGCTGCCCTGCCCCTTTAGCTGGCCCAGCAGCAGGCGAAGCAGGGTGGTTTTGCCCCGGCCATTGCGGCCCACAAGGCCAAGGCGCCAGTTTGTGTCCAGCTGCAGGGTAACGTTTTCAAAAACCGGCTGCAGCGCGCCGGGGTAAGCAAAGCTAAGGTTTTGTATTTGTATCATTGCCATTGGCATTCTCCTTTTTTGGGGGCGGCGGCCTATTTAAAAGGCGGCAAGCCGTGGGTACACAACATAAAAATACCGGGGCAGCACGCGGCTGCCCCGGTATTTTGCACCAAAAAAACAGAAAACAGGTACAAAAAAAGAACCCGGCACTTGCGCGGCTGCCTGCAAACAGCATAAACAGCGCCCTTTCAGGGCGCGCTCTGTTTAAGCAATTAGGCAGCAATGCGCAATATCGGATTCCCCTTTTCTGTAAAATATTAGTTTTATTATAGCAAGCCCTTTTCAAAAAAACAAGCGGCCCAATAAAAGCGGCCGCCTGCACATTTAATTTTGCCCCGGGGCAAGCTCTGTAAAAACAAATTCGCCTTGTTTTTTGTCAAACCCAAGCGAATACTCTTTGCCCGGCTCTACGGCAATGGTTTTCTGCACGCTGCCGGTGGTTGTGCTTACGTTGCGGTAAATTACCCCGGCCCGGTTGTGGGTGTAGCTTATTTCCACCGTATGGGCGCCCGGCGCCACATAAAACCCCGCCTTGGTACCCTTGTTGAACAGAATGGGCTCTCCTCCATCCACCAAATGCACACTTACGGCGTCGCTGGAAACCACCTTATAGCCGGCGTTTAAATATACCTTTGCCGCGTTGGGGTTTTGGGCCAAAAAATTTTGCGTGGCGTTTTTCAGCTTTTTCATGCGCACAACATTGAACACAATGCTGCCAACCACCGCAAGGGCAATAACAGCAAACCACAAAACATACATCCAAGTCATTTACAGGCTCTCTTTCCAAAATAAACGGGTGGCCGCAATGCACCCGTCTTTTATTTTTTTACTGCCGTAAGGGTTTTTTCCGGCTGCTGGGCAAACTGCTGCATGGCGGCATACATTCTGTCGAAAACAGCGTCCCCCAGGGGCTCGCAGTCTATAACCGCCATTTCACCGTTTTGCGGCAAAATTTTCAGGGAAATGTAGCTGCTGCCAAGGCCGCTTCTTCTTTTGGTACTGCCCAGCCTGCAACTGCCAAGCGCATACTCTGCCAGCAATTTTTCGCGCTTGAAATACCGGAAATTGCCGGTTTCATCCAGCTCGAACCGAATATTTTCGCTGAAAATTGCCGAATACAGCATACCCGCAAAAGCAAGAACAGGTAAACCAAAGGCCAATACATACCAAACGGTATTGCCAAGGTTTACAAACTGCAAAATAAAAGCAACCAACAGAAAAACCCCGGCCGCGGCAAACGGGGCCAACAGAATTCCTTTTATCAAATTCCAGGTGGTGCGTTTGTAGGTTTGCATTTTTTTCTCCCATAGCAATAAGAATAACCGATTATTGACCAACTATTCTCAATTTTTTATAATACTATATACTATTATTTTTTGTCAATAAATTTATTTCAAAGCCCAAATTCCGAGGGTATGGCAGGCAACCCGCCTTGTTGCCGTACCGCATGGTGCCTGTACCGCAAAACACGGCTCTTTTGCCGCCGAACCCATGGAACCGGCAAAAGGCAGGCCGCGCCCAAAAATTCACTGCTGCTTGCCGCCGAAGGCCCTGCCCCGGGCAAACCGTTGTTTTTGAACTTATTCAAAGCATAGCCTTTGCGTTGGCATTTCAAACTCATCTGCCCGGTTTTTATTTCTCTTGAAGCTCGCCTTCCGGCAAGGGTTGCTTCGCCCGCTTTGCCGGTTTGGCCCTTTTTTTAGGAAGCGGCGCCGGTTCTTTGGCGGGTTCAGGCTGTGCTTGCTCTTCCTCCAACGCTTCCACTTTAAGGGGCGTCTCTTCTTCTAAAGGCTCTTTGACCTCTTGTGCGGGGCTGCTTTCCTCTTTTTGCGCCTGCTCTGCTGGAGCCTGCCCGGTTTTTTCCTGCTGCTTCGGCGCGTCCGCTTGGTTTGCCTGTGGGCTTTCTACTGCCGGCTCTTCCACCGGCTGCGGCTGCAAGGCGGCCGGTTCTTCCGCTTCAAAGGTTTGCTGCAAAGCCTGTATATCGGCAAGCATGCGCCCCAGCTTTTTTGCGCCGAGGGGGCCTGCGTCCAAAACGGTTTGTTTGCCGTTTTCCTCCCGAATGACAAGGGCAAGGTCGTGCCTTGTGGTATTGCCGCTTACCGGCGATTGGTTGGCATATTGCAGGCTTGCGCCTTTTAGCTGGTATTCGCCCGTTGTAATGCCCACCATGCGGTGCTGCAGCCTGCCGTCGCTTAGCAGGCGGAAGGAAACCATGCTGTTCACAAGGGTAACATAAAAGGTAGCCAGCATTACAAGGGCCGGTACGCCATACTGCACATAACCGGCGGCCTGCCCAAGCGAGAGGTTGAGGTATTTTACAACGGCCCACACGCCAAAATAAACAACGGCCCCGGCCGCCGGGGTTAGAATAACCCCTTTAAGAATGCTCCAAACCGTGCACCTGTATACCTTCATACACCCTACCTCCCAAATGCCGCGCAAACTCCGCAGGTACAGCCTGCCGCGGGCTTTTAAAAGTATACCATACCCCTATTGTGTTGTACACCAAATTGCAGGGGGCAAAAAAGGCCGCCCCGCCAAAAAGCGGAGCAGCCTTTTAAAAGCCGCTGCTATTTTTTCTTCAGTTCATCCGCCTGCTTGCTGAGCAGCTCTTTCAGTTCATCCATAAAGGTGTTGATGTCGCTGAACTGGCGGTACACCGAGGCAAACCGCACATAGGCCACCTCGTCTACCTTTTTCAGCTCCTGCATGGCAAGCTCCCCCACGCGGATGCTGCTCACCTCGCGCTCATAGCCGCTGAGCAAAATTTGCTCTATGGCGTCTACAATGCCCTCCAGCGTTTGGTAGGAAACGGGCCGCTTGTAGCTGGCACGCATAAGGCCCTGCAACAGCTTTTCCCTGTCGAACGCCTCGCGGGATTTGTCTTTTTTTATGACCATAAGCGCCACGGTTTCCACAATTTCATAGGTGGTAAACCGTTTGCCGCAGGCAAGGCATTCGCGGCGGCGGCGAATGCGGGCCGAATCGTACGCGGGGCGGGAATCAATTACCTTGCTGTCTGCCTCGTTGCAATATGGGCACTTCACACTATTCCTCCTACCTATGTCAACCCTGCAAAACCTGTTTCGCAGGCAAAAAAGCCTGAATATACTGCATTGCGTTTGCCAAATCCATTATATCATCAAAGCCATCCCGGTACAATTCAATAATAAAATCTCCGGTATAACCCACAGCCAGCAGGCTGTTTACCAGTTTTTTCATGTCCAAGCTGCCCTTGCCCGGCGGCAGGCAGTCTTTTTGGTCGTTGTAATCGCTGATGTGCACATGGCGCACATCCTTGCCCATGGCCGCCAGCATTTCCTCCAGCGGGGCGCCAAACCGGTGCACCTGCTTTGTGTCCAGCACAAAGGCCGCATATTCCCCCAATAGGGGGTGCACCCTGCGTACCGCAGCCGGGTCGCCCAGGCGGCAATAGGCCACGTTTTCATGGCAAAGGGTTACGCCGTATTCCCGCCCAATGGCGGCAAGGGTGCAAAAATGATCGATATAGCGGGCGGTGGCAAACATGCCTTTGTTGATGCGGTGGTCGCCGTGAAACACCAGCTTGTCGGCCCCAAGCGCCCGCGCCGCCTCAAAAAAGCGGCGGTACAGGGCAATGCCGTCCTGCATTCTGCCGGAATATTCGGTGGCAAAAAAGAAGCCCTCCATGGCGGAAGAACAGGGGTGCACCGAGGCCACCCGGGTTTTTGCCGCCGCTGCAACGCTTGCAAGCTTTGCAATGTAGCCATCCTCCATCTCGCTGAAGGTGTTGATGAAAACCTCGGTAACCGGGGCGCCAAGCTGCGTTACCTGCCGCAATGCGTCGAGTGTGTTCATGGGGAAAAAGCACGCCGTTGATATTCCACACTGCATACGCTTACAGCACCCTCTTTGTTAAAAATTCGTCGAAACCGCTTTGGCTTATTATGGCACATTCACTTTTAAAAAGCAAAGGCAGGGCTGTGGCAGGGCGGCGTTGGCAGTTTGCCCGCTTTGCACGAAAATGCTTGACTTTTTGCGCCGAATCCTTTAAATTATTAAAGGTATCTTTCATGCAGCTTGTGTTGCCGCGCTTTTAAGCGCAAAGCCCCACAAACCGGCATGGTAGAATGCCAACGGAAAATAATACGGGCGATTAGCTCAGCTGGGAGAGCGCAGCGTTCGCAACGCTGAGGTCGTGGGTTCGATCCCCATATCGTCCACCAATCCATTCCAAAACCGAACCAACCACGTTTCATCTTTAAAGACGGGTTGTTTGGCTGCTTTTTCCCAAGGGTATAAATACGCAAAAACAGGAGGCCAATTGGCCCCCTGTTTTTATTTTATACAGAAACATCCTCACCTCAAAGCTTCTTCAAATTCCTTATAAAGGGCCTCTATGGCAGCAAAATCATCTTCCCATATCATGCGCCTGCGCCGATATAAGCGTTCAGCAATTTCCGTGCCCCAACACCGGCCGATATAGTCATTTATCGCTTTATCCATTTCCGCTGCATTCATTGTCTTAACACCTTTCTCCCGGCAACCGCCCTGCCGGGTGGGGTTTGTTATCAAACTGGCAATCTAAATGCGTTGTATACAAATTCCCCGTTCTCGTTGCATACACTATCACATTTTATGCCGAGGTTTGTAAGGGCCTTCGATAAGGCGGTACCGTAAGTATTCGGGGTGTAAAGTCCTGCTTTTGTTGCCATCTCAAACAATAAATTCCGTTCAATTCCTGTTTTATCCTCAGGTAACTTTGCAAATATTGCTTTAATCCAGTTTTCGCACCATGTTACTTTTTTGGGGTTTTCCATTGTATTGCCCTCCCTTATTAAGGTGTGTTATAATAAACAATCAAGAGGCGGGTTA
>JBKEBR010000224.1:0-1537 GCA_047973285.1 Oscillospiraceae bacterium
AATGAGGGCTTCTTATTACTTTTTGGGTGCTTTGCTGGGGCGCTTTGGCAGCGGTACGGTTGCCATGCCGGGCGGCTGCAACCTTGGCCCCCGCCCCATAGACCAGCACCTGAAGGCATTCACAGCCCTTGGCGCGCAAGATTCTGTTGAGTATGGAATGATCAACGTAAAATCCTCTACTCTGGCAGGGGCGCATATTTTCTTCGACACTGTTTCCGTAGGGGCAACCATTAATGCCATGTTGGGTGCCGTGCGGGCCGAGGGCCTTACCGTGCTGGAAAACGTGGCGAAAGAGCCGCACATTGTAGACGTTGCCAACTTTTTAAATACCATGGGCGCAGATGTGCGCGGCGCGGGCACCGATGTAATTAAAATTCGCGGCGTGCAAAAAATGCATGGCTGCACCTATTCTATTATTCCAGACCAAATTGAGGCCGGCAGTTATATGGTGGCGGCTGCCATTACCGGCGGCAATGTGTTGATTAAAAATATTACCCCCAAACACCTTGAACCCATTACCGCAAAGCTTGAGCGGGCCGGGGCCATGGTGGAGGAGTTCGACGAGGCTGTTCGGGTAACCCGCTCAGGGCCGTTGCAGGCAACCAATATTAAAACCATGCCGCATCCCGGCTTTCCCACCGACATGCAGCCGCTTATGACGGTGCTGCTCAGTGTGGCAGAGGGCACCTCTATTGTAACCGAAGGCATTTGGGAAAACCGCTTTCGCTATGTGGACGAGCTGCTGCGCATGGGGGCCAATATACAGGTAGATGGCCGGGTGGCCGTTGTGGAGGGTGTGCGCGAGCTGCAGCCCGCCCCGGTGCGCGCCGCCGATTTGCGGGCGGGTGCCGCCCTGGTGGTGGCCGCGCTTTCAGCTAGGGGTGTCAGCGAAATTGATGAAATTTACCATATAGAACGTGGATATGAAAATTTGGTGGAAAAATTTACGGCGCTTGGGGCCGATATACGCCGCGTTAAAAAGCCGGGGGTGGCTGTTCCTGCCGCGCTTTAGCAAAAAACCAAAAGCGCTTGTTTACAAGCGCTTTTTTTATTAAAACCTAAGGGGAAGGTATTATATAGGCAGGAGGAAGGAAAATGTTTTTTTGGCTATTTTCTTTGCTGTACATGGCGGCGCTGTTGGGGCTTCTGCTGGTTGCCCGGTATGCTCCAAAGTGGTATACCCTTGCCAAGGGCAGTTGCAGTGCGCTTTTAGTTTTGGGCGGTGTGCTTGCCTACTGGCAGGGGCAGCGGCAGGCGGCCGGTAATTTTGGGCTGCTGCTTGGGGCATTGGCGCTTTGTATGGCGGGGGATATTTTGCTGGGGCTTGCCAATAAAAGCAGCCCTTTTGCCGTAAAACCCTTTCTTGCGGGGGCGGCCTCCTTTGCGGTGGCCCATATTTTATTTTGTGTTTTGTACAGCCGGTTTGCCCCCCTTGCCTGGTACGATTTTGTTTTGCCTGTGTTGCTTTTGCTGCTTGTATTTGTGCTGGAAAAAAGCGGCAGGGTACATTTGGGAAAAATGCGGGCCCCCGGTTACT
>JBKEBR010000225.1:0-2890 GCA_047973285.1 Oscillospiraceae bacterium
TACAAAGTTCGGGGCAATTTCGCTGCACCCCCAACGCAAAAACTCTTCGGTAATTTCAGACTTTGGTTCGGCATATTTGGTTTTTGCAAGAATCATAGAAATTGCAAAATTATTATCTGCCTCTATTGGGTGCGAGGGAACAATCACCTCATCCGAGAAGGGCACATCCGCTGTATTTTTACAGGCACAAAACAATAAAATTGTGCTCATTAATATAGAGAGCACTGCGGTTTTTTTCATAAACAAGCCTCATGCTTAAAATAGATGAATGTGTTTTGAAATTACATGATTGAAACAGAATAAATTCTATGTTAGCATAACAATAAGCGTGTTGCAACATGTTTAAGAAAGGGTGGCAAAACAGTGAAACTTCTTTTGGAAAACCCGGCATTGTATACCCACCTTAAAAAAATTCAAAGTAAAATATATACGGTAAAAGGCAAAATAGATGCCGAAATATGGGAAAGCGACACCTATGTTCCCTTTGAAGAATTGGATAAAGCCAATATGGCGGCTGCAAAGCGTGTGCGAGGCCGGGAGAAAAGGGGGGCCTGTGCATGGGTAAGGCTTTCCGGTGTTTTGCCCCCCGGCCTTGCCAGCCCTGTGCTTTTAATTAAAAGCGGGCGAGAAGGCCTTATATATAAACCGGACGGCACCCCCCTGGCGGGCCTGGCAGGTGCCCGGCCGGGCACAAATGCCTTTCAGGCTTCGGGCGGCTGCGAGGTATTGGAACTCCCCAGGCATGGTGCAAAAAAAGTAGAGCTGTATATCGATTGCTCATACGATGATACCTTGTTGCCGCTGAACCCCGGTGCAGCAAGGCTCGCCGGCGCCTTTTTTGCAGATAAGAACCCGCAAATTTATGAGTATTATTACGATTTTCTCAGCTTGGTTTTGTTGCTTTCCGCAAGGGAAGATGAAGAAGAAAAACAAGAGATAGCCCAGCAACTTAACTACTCTTTTAAAAAGTTTTCGAAAGGGTGCTTACCGGAGGCCCGCAAGGCCCTTTTTCTTTTTTTGAGGAAAACCTCTCAAGCGGCACCGGCTTTTAGTGCGGTTGGGTGCAGTGCTTTTGAGCCTGCCCGGCTGTGGCCCTCCCCGGATAGTGCGCGCAAGGCTGTGCTCATTTATACCCTTGCCTTACGCAATATTAAAAAATACCCGGAATACATTTATGCAACCGGCCAGCCACAGCAGCTTTTTGGCATAAAACAGTATTACCCCGGGGTTTACAAAAAAATTCTGAAAGCAGTTGTACAGCATCGTATTGAGCTGCAGGGTGGGTTTTGGGCAGAATGCGACACCAATGTGCCCGGCGGGGAAGCGCTGATTCGGCAGGCTCTTTTGGGGCAGCGTTATTTTGCGAAAGAGTTCGGCAAAACGGTGGAAACCTGTTGGCTTCCCAATTCCTTTGGTTTCAGCGGCAACTTGCCTCAAATTCTTAAAAAATGTGGCATGAAATATTTTGCCAGCGCAAAGCTTGCCTGCAACACAGCAAACAGTTTCCCTAACAACAGTTTCTTGTGGCAGGGAATTGACGGCACCCAGGTGCTGGCCCATATTCCCTTAGAAGGCAATTGCTGCTGTGCGGCAGGCCCCGGCAGCCTGCTGCAAATGGCGGAAAATTGCAGGGGAAAAGCTTTTGAAAAAAGGCTGTTTGTTTATGGGGCAGAGGGTGATGCAGCCGGGCCCTGTGAAGTAGATTTGGAGCTTATCAAGCGGCAAAAAAGTTTGGATGGCCTGCCTGCTGTAAAGCAGGCTTCTGCGATAAATTTTTTTAAAGAGCTGGAACAACTGGATATTGGCATCACTTGTTTGGGTGAACTTTACTTGGAGGCCTGCCAGGGTATTTTAACCGTACAGGCGAAAAATAAGTACCACAACCGTTGTTGCGAAAGGCTGCTTCACAGCGCAGAGGCTTTGGCGGTTTTGGGCCTGCAAAACGGCCGGGAATACCCTGGCAAGCTGCTGGAAGAAATATGGAAAGAGCTGTTGCTGTACCAGGCCATTGGCGGTTTCCCCGGCCCTTCTGTTGCCGGGGAAAATGAAGAGATGCAGAAGGGCTACCGGCAAATAGAGGCAAAGCTGAATGCTGTTATCCACCAAAGTTTACCTTCCCTGCCTGTGGGCGGCGGGCCTGTGGCTGTCAACACAACCTCCTTTCCTCGCACAGAATACCTTCAGCACAACAGCCGCTGGTACAAAGCAGCTGTGCCGGCCTATTCCGCAGTGCCACTGGTACCGGCGGGGAATAAAGGCGGCAGCCTTTCCTTCACCGATACAAAACTGCAAAATGAGAAGCTTACCCTGCAATTTAACGCCTATGGGGAAATTATTTCCTGCATAGACAATACCGGCCACGAATACAATGGCGAATTTTTAAACCGCCTTATGGTGTATGCCGACAAGGGCATGGCTTTTGGCAGCGCATGGGATATAGACCCGAACTATTGCTATATGCCGGCGGATGTGCTTTGGGCAACCGAAACCAGAAGCTACCTGGATGGAATGAAGATTGTTCATTTGAACGAATACCGCTACGGAAAATCTACCATTGTACAAAAGGTGGTTCTGGAGGCTGGAAGCGACCTTGTTTTATTTGAAACAAAGGTAAATTGGCAAGAGAGCCAAAAAATGCTACGTGCAGAGTTTGCCCCGGCCGACTATGGAGCCATGGCACAGTGCGACATTCAATTTGGCAGTATTCAAAGAAGCACGCAAGAGGAAACCCCCGCTGAAAGCGCTCAATTTGAAGTATGCGCCCACAACTATGTGGCTACACTGGCAAACGAGAATGGTTTTGCCGTGCTGAGCAATTGCAAATACGGGTACCGCGTGAAGCAGGGGCTGGTCAGCTTGAATTTGCTTCGTTCCGCCGTTGTTCAAGAAA
>JBKEBR010000226.1:0-3200 GCA_047973285.1 Oscillospiraceae bacterium
GAAAAACCTTTAAGCCTTTTATGTGGTCGCTGTGTTCGTGGGTAACAAGAATGCCGCCCAGCTGGTTTACCGAAAGCTCAAGTTCTGTAAGTGCCGCCACTGTTGTGCGGCAGCTGGCCCCCATATCAATCATTAAAAAACGGCCATTTTCCTCCGCAATGCCCGAATTTCCCGAAGAACCACTATAAAGCGTTGTAAAGCGCGGCATAAATTAATATTTCCTCTCTGTTGCCATGGTTGTAAAGCATTTTGCACACTAAATAAAATAATTATAGTACAAAATATTTAAAATTACAAAGCGAACAAAATGCTTTAAAATTACAAAATAAGAAAACGTAAAAAAGCCCGGCTTTATACCCTGCCAAAATGTGGCATTGAAACAAAAACTTCCAACCACAAAATATACCTGTGGTTGGAAGTTTTGCTGGTATTGCATATTCACGGCAGCATTGCCGCACCGCCCTTTTTATACGGGCGGCTGGTTTTGAGGAGGAACTTCGGGGGTTTGGGGGTAGGCCTGCTGCTGGGGCGCAGGGGGAACCTGTGAAACAGGCTGCTGCGGCGCCGGGGCGTAGTAAGGGGTTTGCTGCGGCTGTGCCGGGGCCTGGTACTGGGGCGGCTGCTGCATTGGGTTGCCATATTGGGGCGCGGGCGCAACAGGAGCCGGTTGGGGAATATACCCAAAAGCCTTATAGGCAAGCTTTGAGAGAAGAGGCACATTTGCCTCTTTGCCTTTCGCAACATTTACAAGCCCGATGATAACAAAAATTAAAACCAAAATGTTTATAATACCGGCAATTACACTGGAAAGCACACCTATAACGCTGTATAGGGCGCCGGTGTAGGAAAGCGAGGAACCAAGGCTATAAAACGCAGAGGAAAACGCAGAAGCAATGGAAGAAACAAAGGTTAAGAAAAACGCCTGCATACATTGCCGGGTGGCCCATTCGTCCTTTTCCGTTACAATAACAAAAGCAAGCAACAAACCACTTAGGGTGCTAAGGCCAAAAAGTGCAAGCACAAAAGCCAGTACCGCGTAAAACGTGTATGTAATGCCGAACTTACCTTTTCTCATAAACTAACCTCATTTCTTAAATTGGGGCCGTAGCGCGCATGTAAGGTATTCCACCCCGTTCACTATTTCTATTATAGCGCCGCAAATGAGAAAGTCAAATTCAATTAGGTTTCGTTACTATGTTGTTTTATCGCCTTTATTTGCTGCTCGCGGTTGCTTTTGCAGGTAAGCCTTGTTAATATTAAATAAATAGATGGTAAACAATTTATCACAGAAAATAATTTTACGGATACTTTACATGATAAAAGCAGTTGTTGTATGGGCCCTTGCCCTGATTTTTTTTGTCGATTCTGTCTTTGTAACACTTCGTTCAGACTTTTCCACCGGCACATTTTTAATGTGGCTTACCACCCTTGCTCTCACTTTATATGGGCTTTTTCACCGCCATATAGATTCTTTGCTGCAGCGGGGGGCCGGGCTAGTGTTTCAATATATTTTTGCCGCCGGGCTTTTTATATTTGCCGCACTATTTGTGTTTGTATGCATTGGCGGCCACAAAAACACAGCCAAAGGCGATGAAAAGGCTATTGTTGTTTTAGGCGCGGGCATTCGTGGCACCGCAGTGGGCGAAATGCTGCGCCGCAGAATGATGGTTGCCATTAACGCCTATGAACAACACCCCGGAAGGTTACTTGTGGTAAGCGGCGGCAAGGGCACCTGGGAAAAAATATCGGAAGCGCTTGCCATGAAACTTCACCTTTTGGAACATAATGTGCCGGAAAACGATATTTTGCTGGAAGACCAAAGTATATCGACCCGGGAAAATTTGGTGTTTTCTAAAGCGCTTCTTGCTGAAAAAGGAATTGGCCCCGGTGAGCCGGTTGTTGTTGTAACCACCGGCTTTCACGTTTACAGGGCGCTGCAATATGCCAAAATGGCAGGTTTTACCAATGTGCGCATTCTGCCCTCCTCTATGCCCATTGGTTATTTAATTCCAACTTATATGCGGGAGATACTTGCCATTATCCACCTGTGGGTTTTTAAAAAATAAATTACAGCGTAGCGAGGAAACTATATTTATGAAAAAAAACAGCACAAACAGCCCCTATTGGGGGCTGAAAAAGGCTTCTTTACTGCAAATGCTTGCGCATTATTATAAGCCGCACATGAAGTTGTTTTTGGCCGATATGCTTGCCGCCCTGCTGATAGCTGTGTGCGACCTTTTTTACCCAATGATTGCGCGCAGCATTATTAATATTTATGTGCCTGGTAATAATTTGCGCCTGCTTTTGGTTTGGGTTTTTGTTTTGCTTGGCATTTATATTTTTAAAGCGTGCTTGAACTATTTTGTACTTACCTGGGGCCACTTTATGGGCACCTACATGCAGGCGGATATGCGCAGAGACTTATTCCGCCACATGCAGCGCCTGCCGTTCAGCTATTTTGATGAAAACCGAACCGGCAGCCTTATGAGCCGCATTGTAAACGACCTTATGGAAATAAGCGAACTTGCCCACCATGGCCCGGAAGACCTGTTTATTTCCGTTATTTCTTTTATTGGCGCTTTTGCGTTGCTTTCCACCATCAATTTTACTTTAACCTGCATTATTTTTGCGCTGGTTCCTTTAATGCTGGTCTTTAATTTTCTAATGAGGGCAAAAATGAAAAAGGCCTTTGCGCTGCGAAGAGAAAAAACTGCATCCATTAACGCGGAAATTGAGAACAGCATTTCCGGCATACGGGTGGTAAAGGCCTTCACAAATTCCGATTATGAGGAAGAAAAGTTTGGCGAGAGAACGGAGGAGTTTGTGGCGGCCAGCACCAATGCCTACCGGGTAATGGGGGCTTTTCACACCGGAATGAGCTTCGGAGTGGATTTTTTGGGGCTTGCGGCGCTGGCTGTGTCGGCATTGTTTGTACTGTTTGGCAAAATTAATATTGGCGATTTTACGGCATTTTTATTATATATTGGTATTTTTACACAGAATATTCGCCGCCTTACCCAGTTTATAGACCAATACCAGGACGTTATGTCTGGCTTCAGGCTCTTCACAGTAATTTTGGCGGCAGAGACAGAGACTATCCCCTATTCTCCTCATAAGCCGCGCATTATACGCGGTGATATAGAGTTTAAAAACGTCTCTTTTTCTTATGGGGAAAGCCAAAAGGTGTTGCGCGATGTTTC
>JBKEBR010000227.1:0-1675 GCA_047973285.1 Oscillospiraceae bacterium
CGCCTTTTTAAACCTTGCGCAGGCGGGCGACAACATTGTTTCGGCCAAAACCATTTACGGCGGCACCTACAACCTGCTGGCCCACACCCTGCCGCAGTACGGCATTACTACCACCTTTGTAGACCCCGACGAAGAGGGCGCTTTTGAAAAGGCCATTGACGACAAAACCAAGGCCATTTTTATTGAAACCATTGGCAACCCCAACGCCACCTTAATAGATATTGAAGCGGTGGCCGCCATTGCCCACAAGCACAAAATTCCGCTGGTGGTAGACAATACCTTTGCCACCCCCTACCTTGTGCGCCCCTTTGAGTACGGCGCCGACATTGTGGTGCATTCCGCCACCAAGTTTATTGGCGGCCACGGCACTGCCATTGGCGGCGTTATTGTAGACAGTGGCAAGTTTGACTGGGAGGCAAGCGGCAAATTTGCCTCTTTGGTAGACCCGAACCCCAGCTACCACGGCATCAGCTTTACCAAGGCCGTGGGCCCCGCCGCCTACGTAACCAAAATTCGCGCCATTCTGCTGCGCGACACCGGCGCCACCCTTGCCCCGGTGCATGCCTTTATTTTCCTGCAAGGGCTGGAAACCCTTTCGCTGCGGGTAGAGCGCCATGTGGAAAACACCCTGAAGGTGGTGGAGTACCTTGCCAAGCACCCCAAAGTGGAAAAGGTAAACCACCCCGCCCTGGCCAGCCACCCCCACCACGCGCTGTACAAAAAGCTGTTCCCCGAAGGCGGGGCCAGCATTTTCACCTTTGAAATTAAGGGCGGCGCCAAAGAGGCGCAGGCCTTTATCGACAAGCTGGAAATTTTCTCGCTGCTGGCCAACGTGGCCGACGTAAAATCTTTGGTTATTCACCCAGCCTCCACCACCCACTCGCAGCTGAGCGAGGAGGAATTGCTGGACCAGGGCATTAAGCCCAACACCGTGCGGCTTTCCATTGGCACCGAGCACATTGACGACCTGCTGGCCGACCTTGCGCAGGCCTTTGAAGGCTAAGCCCCCCATTCTGAACCCATTCCCCTTTCCCTCCTGTTTCCGTAAAAAGGCTCCCGGCAGAAAAAACTGCCGGGAGCCTTTTTGTGTTTTGCAAAAGCCGGGCTGTGCCGTATAGCCGCAGCGCAAGGCCTGCCTTGCCCGGGCACACGCCAGAAGAAAGTATATGGGCCGCCGCAAAAGGGGCCTGCGGCTTTATGCTGCTTGGCACACAGGCGAGCACTGGGCCGCACCGCCGCCTGCGTGTTTGGGCCGGGGGCACTAAAGGCGGGCACGTACAACACACCGCAAAAGGCGGCAGGCCGCCCATCGGCCAGCATTTGCACGGGCGCTGGGCACCGGCATTTTAAGCGGGTTTTGGCGGGCACTATGCGCAGGCGCCGGGCACCGGCCCTTTCGGCAAGCTTTGGCCTTGCCTGCTATTTCCAGTAGCCCCGGTGCACCTCGGCCGCCAAACCCTCTAACGCGGGAAAAGGCCCCAGCACCTCAATAGGCTTTTGCCCCCGGCCAAATACCTCGCGGCAGGGCAGGCGAAAGGTGGGGTTTTGGCTGTTTGCCCCGGTAAGCGCCAGCAAGGCGGTTTCCTCCATGGCGTACACCACCCGGCCAATGTTGCCCCAGTAAATGGCCCCGGCGCACATGCAGCAGGGCTCGGCGGTGGTGTACAGGGTGCAG
>JBKEBR010000228.1:0-14246 GCA_047973285.1 Oscillospiraceae bacterium
AAATATTGAATGGGCGGGGCCTTTACTTCTTTTTTTGATGCTGCCTGTTTTTTGAAAACAGCCGGGCGGGGGGGTGCGTGGCAGGGCCGGCAAAAAGCGCTGCCCGCCTTGGAAAAGGCGAATGGCGGTGCTGCTGCCGGGCGTCGGGCTGCACCTTCCGCGCAGAAGGTATGGCGGCCTGTGTCATTCGGCAAGGGAGGCCCAATAGGCAGGCAGCCTGGCAGTTTCCGCCGTAAACTCCCGGCCTGCAAGCCCGGCAAGCGTGTTTTCGGGGGGAAGGTTTGGGGCAAATGCCAGCTTCCAGGCGCACAAAGCCTGGGAGGCAAGGGGGTGCTGCCTGTTGGCGCGGGCATCGCCGTATTTTTTGTCTCCCAGCAAAGGGGCGCCCAAAAAGGCAAGGTGGGCGCGTATTTGGTGGTTGCGCCCGGTAAGCAAGGCAATTTCGCAAAGGCTGTAGCCGGTTTTGCGGGCCAGTATGTTTACACCGGTTGCAATGGGCTTAGAGCCGGGTGCGGGCCGGGCGCTTACCGTTACGGTATGGGTGGCCTTGTTGCGCACAAGGTGGGCCTGCAATTCACCGGTGGGCGGGGTGCCCACTGTAATGCAAAGGTAATTTTTGGCCACAAGGTTCAGCCGTATCAGTTGGTTCATATCCCGCAGGGCGGGGTAGGTTTTGGCCGCCGCCACAAGGCCTTCGGTGCCCTGGTCTATGCGGTTGCACAGGGCGGGGGCAAAGCTGCTTTCGGTTTGGGGCTCGTATTCCCCGATTTGAATAAGGCTGGCGGTAAAAGCCTCTAAAAGGGAGGGTACTCCCGGCGCGCCGCTGTGGCATGGCACCCCTTCGGGCTTATAAAGAATGGCAATGGCCTTGTTTTGCCATACGGTTTCAAAGGAGGCGGGCGGCAGGGGCGCAAAAGCCGCTTTTGCCGGCCAGGGGGCAGCGGAAGGGAAAAATTCGTCATTTAAATAAAGCGCAACCACATCGCCTTCGGCAAGGCGGGCGTCGGGTTCCGCTTTTTTTCCGTTTACCTTAATTCGCCGGGTACGAAAGCTTTTGTACAAAACCGAGCTTGGCAGGTTTTGTGTAACGCGCAGCACAAAGCGCGAAAGCCGCACGCCCTCTTCGTTTGGGCCAGCCGTAAACTGCCGCAAAAAAATCCCCCTCGGTAGCCAGAATGCTCTTTGAAAAAAACATAAAAAGTGGTATAATTATATGTGATACTTATAAAGGCGGCTTTGCCTGCGGCTGCCGCCATACAGTATAAATTCCCGCTGTTTTGCCAATGGCGCACAGGGCTTTGCCGCCCTTTGCAAGGCAGGGTACGCAACATTTTACATAGTGGTAGTATAAACCACATACAGCCTATATGCAAGACGGGAGGCGTACCGGCATGGGGATACACGACGGCCACAGAGACAGGCTGCGCATGCGCTTTTTGCAGGAGGGCCTGGCCGGTTTTGAAGAACACACGGCGCTGGAGTTTCTTTTGTTCTACGCCCGCCCGCGCTGCAACACAAACGAAATTGCCCACGCCCTTATTCAGCGCTTTGGCAGTTTTGCGGGTGTGCTGGACGCCCCGGTGGAAGAATTGGCCGAGGTACCCGGCATGGGGCACAACAGCGCTGTTTTGTTAAAGCTTGTTCCCGCAATGGGGGCCTATTACCTGAACAGCCGCTCTAAGGCGGGCTGCATACTGAACTCCAGCAAAAGGGCTGGGGAATTCTTTTTGCCGGTATTTTTTGGCAAAAATACCGAGGAAGTATACCTTGCCGCGCTGGACGATAAGCGCAAAGTGCTGCGGCGGGTACGGCTTTCCGCCAGCGGCATTGTAAATGCGGCTTCCATTTCGGTGAAGCAGGTGGTAACCGAGGCGGTAAAAAGCAACGCCACCGGTGTTATTCTGGCCCACAACCACCCGGCGGGGGTGGCCCTGCCGTCGGCGGGAGACGAGGCGGTTACCCGGCAAATTTTTGAGGCGCTTCGCCTGATTAATGTGGAGCTGGTAGACCATATTGTTGTGGCCGACGACGATTTTGTTTCAATGGCAGACAGCGGTTTTTTTGCGGCGCTGCGGTAACCTGTGCGGCAAAGCCCTGCAACAAAGGAGATTATGAAAGATACATTTAAGCTTGTTTCAAGCTATAAACCAACCGGCGACCAGCCGCAGGCTATACAGCAGTTGCGGGAGGGGATTTTAAAAGGGTATAAGGGGCAAACGCTGCTGGGGGTTACCGGCAGCGGCAAAACCTTTACCATGGCCAATGTAATTGCCGGGCTGAACCGCCCCACCCTGGTGCTGGCCCACAACAAAACCCTTGCGGCGCAGCTGTGCACCGAGTTCCGGGAGTTTTTTCCTGAGAATGCGGTGGAATATTTTGTGAGCTATTACGATTACTACCAGCCGGAAGCATACATTCCCTCTACCGATACCTACATAGAAAAAGACAGTGCCATCAACGATGAAATAGACCGCCTGCGCCACAGCGCCACTTCGGCGCTTTCCGAGCGGCGGGATGTAATTATTGTGGCAAGCGTTTCCTGCATTTACTCGCTGGGCGACCCCATTGATTACCGCAGCATGGTAATTTCGCTGCGGCCGGGCATGGAGCTGAGCCGCGACAAGCTGCTGGCCCGCCTGGTAGATTTGCAGTACGAGCGCAACGACATTAACTTTGTGCGCAACAAATTCCGGGTAAAAGGGGATATTGTAGAGATACACCCCGCCTACAACGACGAGGTTGCCCTGCGGGTGGAGTTTTTTGGCGATACGCTTGAGCGCATCAGCGAAATTACCCCGCTTACGGGCGAGCGGCGGCGCACCTTGAACCACGTTGCCATTTTCCCCGCCAGCCACTATATTGTGGCGCCTGAAAAAATGCAGCAGGGCCTTGCCGACATACGGCAGGAGATGGACAAGCAGGTGCGCGCCTTTACCGATGAAGGCAAGTTGATTGAGGCCCAGCGCATTGCCCAGCGCACCAATTACGATATGGAAATGCTGAACGAGGTGGGAATGTGCAAGGGCATAGAAAACTATTCCCGGGTGCTCAGCGGCCGGGCGGCGGGCTCGGTGCCCACCACCCTGCTGGACTATTTCCCCGAGGACTTTTTGCTGTTTGTAGATGAAAGCCATGTTATGCTGCCCCAGCTGCGCGCCATGTACGGGGGAGACTATGCCCGCAAAAAAAACCTTGTGGATTTTGGCTTTCGCCTTCCTTCCGCCTTCGACAACCGCCCGCTGCAGTTTGAAGAGTTTGAACAAAAGCTGAACCAAACCGTTTTTGTGAGCGCCACCCCGGCAGAATTTGAGCGCCAGCATTCGCAGCAATTGGTGGAACAGGTTATTCGCCCCACCGGCCTTGTAGACCCGCAGGTTATTGTAAAGCCGGTAGAGGGGCAGATAGATGATTTGCTGAGCGAAATTAACATTCGCACCGCCAAAAATGAAAGGGTGCTGGTAACAACCCTCACCAAAAAAATGGCCGAAGACCTCACCGATTTCCTTTCGGAACACGGCGTGAAGGTGCAGTACATGCACCACGAAATAGACACCTTTGAGCGTATGGAGTTGATACGGGACCTTCGAACCGGGGCCATTGATGTGCTTGTGGGTATTAACCTGCTGCGTGAAGGGCTGGATTTGCCGGAGGTTTCGCTGGTAACCATTCTGGACGCGGACAAAGAGGGCTTTTTGCGCAGCGAAACCAGCCTGGTGCAAACCATTGGCCGTGCCGCCCGCAATGCCGAGGGCGTGGTTATTATGTATGCCGACACCGTTACCCCCAGCATGGAGCGGGCCCTTTTGGAAACCGACCGCCGCCGGGCCATTCAGCAGCAGTACAACCGGGAGCACGGTATTGTGCCCACCACTATTGTAAAAGAAATTGCGGGTATTCTTGAAATATCCAAGGAAGTAAATGAAAAACCCAAAACCCGCCGCCTGAGCAGGGTAGAGCGGGAACAGCTGGTTACCCGGCTGACGCGGGAAATGAAAGAGGCGGCCAAGCTGCTTGAGTTTGAACACGCCGCCTTTTTGCGCGACCGCATTGAAAAACTGCGCCGGGGCGATACCCTTGTGAACGAACCGGTGCAAAAAAGCCCTGCCCACGAGCGGCGGGGCAGGGGCAGAGGAAAGCCCGCGCCCAGGTAAAAACGCGGCGGTGCCGTACGGCAAAATTAAACATAGAAGGAATTGTAAAGTGGCAAACGATAAAATTGTAATTAAAGGTGCCCGTGAGCACAATTTGAAAAACATCAGCCTTACCATTCCCCGCGACAAGCTGGTGGTTATGACGGGGCTTTCGGGCAGCGGCAAAAGCAGCCTTGCGTTCGACACCATTTATGCCGACGGGCAGCGGCGTTATGTGGAAAGCCTTTCCAGCTATGCCCGGCAGTTTCTGGGCCAAATGGAAAAGCCTGATGTGGATGAAATACAGGGCCTTTCGCCCGCCATTTCCATCGACCAGAAAACAACCAACAAAAACCCCCGTTCCACAGTGGGCACCGTAACCGAAATATACGATTATTTCCGCCTTATGTACGCCCGGGTGGGCATACCCCATTGCCCCGAATGCGGGCGGGTTATCAGCCAGCAAACGGTAGACCAGATGGTGGACACCGCCATGACCCTGCCCGAGAACACCAAGTTTATGGTGCTGGCGCCGGTGGTGCGGGCGCGCAAGGGCACCCAGCAAAAAGAATTTGAAGCCGCCCGCCGGGGCGGCTATGCCCGCGTGCGGGTAGACGGCAGCATTTACGATTTGGACGAAGAAATTGTGCTGGAAAAAAACAAAAAGCACAATGTGGATATTGTTGTAGACAGGCTGGTGCGCACCGAAGATGTGCAAAGCCGCCTGGCCGATTCCATTGAAACCGCCATAGCCCTTACCGGCGGGCTTGTAACGGTAAGCGTAATAGACGGCGAAGAAATGCAGTTCAGCCAAAATTACGCCTGCCCCGAGCACGGCAGCGCTATCAACGAAATAAGCCCCCGCATGTTTTCCTTCAACAACCCGTTTGGCGCCTGCGAAACCTGCACCGGCCTTGGCACCTTTATGCGGGTAGACCCGTCTTTAATTCTTCCCAATAAAAACCTGTCAATTCGCGAAAAGGCGGTTAAAGCCAGCGGCTGGTATTATGCCGAGGGCTCTATGTCGGAAATGTATTACCTTGGCCTTGGCAAAAAATACGGCTTTACACTGGATACCCCCATTAAGGATATGAGCGAGCAGGCCGTGGATGCCATTTTGTACGGTACCAAGGGCGAAAAGCTTACCATGTACCGGGAAAACGAGTTTGGCTCGGGCAGCTATGTTTCGGATTTTGAGGGCATTATTCCCAACCTGGAGCGGCGCTTTCGCGAGACAAGCAGCGAGTGGATGAAAGAGGAAATTTCGCTGGTGATGAGCGGCATAGAATGCCCCGACTGCCATGGAATGCGCCTGAAGCCCGCCAGCCTTGCCGTAACCGTGGGCGAGAAAAACATCAGCGAATTAACCGCCCTTTCGGTGAAGGACGAGCTGGAGTTTTTCGCAAACCTTTCCCTTACCGAGCGCGAGCACATGATTGCCGACGGAATTTTGAAGGAAA
The DNA here is from genome assembly GCA_047973285.1 of Oscillospiraceae bacterium. Lineage (GTDB taxonomy): Bacteria > Bacillota > Clostridia > Oscillospirales > Ruminococcaceae > JAAYCI01. The sequence goes on from JBKEBR010000228.1 coordinate 5,591, forward strand.
TTAAGGAAAGGCTGGGCTTTTTGCAATCGGTGGGGCTGCAATACCTTACCCTTGCCCGCAATTCGGCCAGCCTTTCGGGTGGGGAGAGCCAGCGCATTCGGCTTGCCACACAAATTGGCAGCGCCCTTACAGGGGTTTTGTATGTGCTGGACGAGCCCAGCATTGGCCTGCACCAGCGCGACAACGACAAGCTTATTTCCACCCTGCAGCGCCTGCGGGACCTTGGCAACACCTTAATTGTGGTGGAGCACGATGAGGACACCATTCGCCAGGCAGATTTTATTGTGGACATTGGCCCCGGCGCGGGGGTGCACGGCGGCGAGCTGGTGGCCCTTGGCACCCTGCAGGATATTATGGACGAGCCCCGCAGCATTACGGGGCAGTACCTTTCGGGCAAAAAGCAAATTAAGGTGCCCAAGGTGCGCCGCCCCGGCAACGGCCATTTTCTGGAGGTGGTGGGGGCCACCCAGAACAACCTGAAAAATGTAACGGTGAAATTCCCGCTTGGCGCCATGACCAGTGTAACCGGCATATCTGGCTCGGGCAAATCCTCCCTTGTGAACGAAATTTTATACAAGCGCCTTGCCATGGAGCTGAACGGCGCCAAAAGCCGCGCGGGCGCCCACCGGGAAATGAAGGGCCTTGAATGGGTGGACAAGGTTATTGGCATTGACCAAAGCCCCATTGGCCGCACCCCCCGTTCCAACCCCGCCACCTACACCGGCGTTTTTACCGACATCCGCGCCCTGTTTGCCCAAACGCAGGAGGCAAAAATACGCGGGTACGGGCCGGGCCGTTTTTCCTTCAATGTAAAAGGCGGGCGATGTGAAGCCTGCGAGGGCGACGGTATTTTGAAAATTGAAATGCACTTTCTTCCCGATATTTTTGTGCCCTGCGAGGTTTGCAAGGGCGCGCGCTACAACCGCGAAACACTGGAGGTGCATTACAAGGGCAAAAACATACACGATGTTCTGGAAATGACCGCCGAAGAGGCCAGCCTGTTTTTCGAAAACCTGCCCCGCATTCACCGCAAAATTAAAACCCTTGTGGATGTGGGCCTTGGGTATATCAAGCTGGGGCAAAGCGCCACCACCCTTTCAGGGGGCGAGGCGCAGCGCGTAAAGCTGGCCCTGGAGCTTGCCAAACGGGAAACCGGGCAAACGGTGTATATTCTGGACGAACCCACCACCGGGCTGCATGTGGCCGACGTAAGCAAGCTGCTGAAGGTGCTGGACAAGCTGGTGGATGCGGGCAACTCGGTAATTGTAATTGAACACAACCTTGATGTGATAAAGCGTTCGGAGTATATTGTTGACCTTGGCCCCGAGGGGGGCGGCGGCGGTGGCGAGGTGGTGGCAACCGGCACGCCGGAGCAGGTGGCAAAAAACCCGAAATCGTTTACCGGGCAGTATTTGGCGCCTTTGCTGAAGGTGAAAAAGTAAGGGGCTTTTTACCCCGATGAAGGCCGTTTTTCCCCGGCTGCCTTGTAAAAGCGGGCTTTTTTAGCTATACTGAATACAGGCGGCGAAGAGAAATGTGCCTTTAAAAGAAAGTTACAGGTGAATTGTGGAACGATTGGAATATAGCCGCAATGAGTACGCGGCTGAGGTTCTGGCGTCGCACTACGGGCGTGTGCCGGTGGCTTATGTGCGCAGCTTTGGCTGCCAGCAAAGCGTGAACGATGGCGAAAGAATGAAGGGTGTTTTGCTGGATATCGGTTTTTTGGTTTCGGAAGAGGTGGAAACGGCCGATGTTATTTTGTTCAACACCTGCGCGGTGCGTGAACATGCCGAGCAGCGCGTGTTTGGCAATATAGGCGCGCTAAAAGCCATGAAGCAAAAGAACCCGGGCCTTTTGATAGGCCTTTGCGGCTGTATGGCGGAAGAAAAAGCAACGGTAGACAAGCTGCGGGAAAGCTACCCCTATGTGGATATGGTGATTGGGGTGAATGCCGCCGACCAGCTGCCCGACATATTGGTGGAAAAATTTACCACCCGCAAGCGGGCGTTGCGGGTGCCGGCCATTCGCCATGAAATTGTGGAAAAGGTTCCCATTAAAAGGGAATCGGAGGTAAAGGCGTTTTTGCCCATTATGTACGGGTGCGACAATTTTTGCTCTTACTGCATTGTGCCCCATGTGCGCGGGCGAGAGCGCAGCCGTGCCAGCGGCGATATTCTGCGCGAGTTTGAAGAACTGGTGCAGGCGGGGTATAAGGAAATTACCCTGCTGGGCCAAAACGTAAATTCCTACGGCAGGGGCCTGCCCGAAAAGCTGGATTTCAGCGATTTGCTGGCCCTGCTGTGCAAAACCCCCGGGGAGTACAGGGTGCGTTTTATGACCAGCCACCCCAAAGACGCCACCCGCAAAATGATTGACACCATTGCCGCCAATGAAAACCTGTGCAAGCACCTGCACCTTCCGGTGCAGTCGGGCTCTAACGAAATTTTGGCCCGCATGAACCGCAAGTACACGGTGGAAGATTACCTTGCCCTTATCCGCTACGCGAAGGCCGCCTGCCCGGAAATGACCTTTTCCTCCGATATTATGGTTGGGTTTCCCGGTGAAACGGAGGAGGATTTCCTGAAAACGTTTGAGCTGGTGCGCGAGGTGGGCTATACCCAGTTGTTTACCTTTATTTATTCCAAGCGCGCCGGTACCGAGGCGGCCGAGCTGCCCGACGAAACCCCTTACAAAGAAAAATCTGACAGAATTGGGCGGCTGCTGGAATTGCAGGAAGAAAAAGTGGCCGAGGTTGCGGCCCTTTGGGTTGGCAACACCTATACCGCTTTGCTGGAGGGCCCCGGCCGCACCGAAGGGCTTTTGGTGGCCCGCCTGGACAACAATGCGCTGGTGGAGTTTGAGGGTGAGGATATTCCGGCGGGCACCTTTGTGTCCCTTACAATTACCGCCGTAAAAGGCGCTATGCTAAAAGGCCGCCTTGCGGCAAACCACTAATTTGTTTTACAAAATACACACAACAGAGGAGACCAGTTTTATATGGATGCTATTTTGAACTTTAAAGAGGCCGCCAGGGCCCTGCAACAGGACGACCGCTACCGTGCGCTGGACGCTGCGCGCAAGGCCAACGACGCCGATGAAAAGCTGCAGGCACAAATTGGCGAATTCAACCTGCTGCGCATGGAACTGAACAATGAAATGTCGAAGCAGGACAAAGACGACGCCAAGGTTGCCAAGCTGAACGACCAGGTGAGCGCCCTGTATTCCGACATTATGGAAAACGAAAGCATGATTGCCTACAACCAGGCAAAAGACGAAATTGAAGGCTTTATGGAGCATGTAAATGCCATTTTAAACGCCGCCATTGACGGAAGAGACCCCATGGAGGTAGACCCGCCCCAGCACAGCTGCGGGGAAGGCGGCTGCTCCTCCTGTGCGGGCTGCCATTAAAATAATGTTGTAAAACAACCTCGCTGCAAAGGGTGCCGTGCCTTTTTGCAGCGAGGTTTACTGCCAAACAGGCTTTTAAAGAAAAGGTGGGGCGCAGGTTTTAAAACTGCCGCCGGGCCTTTGCCACAAAGAGGAGGGGCATTCATGGCGGAGCTGTCTCCCATGATGAAACAGTTTTATGAAATAAAAAACCGCAACAAAGATAAAATTCTGTTTTTTCGTGTGGGCGATTTTTATGAGATGTTTTTTGACGATGCGGTTTTGGCCTCAAAAGAATTGGAGCTCACCCTCACCGGCAAGGAATGTGGGCTGGAAGAGCGCGCCCCCATGTGCGGGGTGCCGCACCACTCTGCCGAAAGCTATATTGCAAGGCTGATTGCAAAGGGGTACAAGGTTGCCATTTGCGAGCAGGTGGAAGACCCCGCCACGGCAAAGGGCCTTGTAGACCGGGATGTAATACGGGTGGTAACCCCCGGCACCGTAATAGAAAACAGTATGCTGCAGGACGACCGTAACAATTATATTGGCGTGGTTTGCCTGCAGGGCGCGGCGGCAGGGGTTTGCTTTGCCGATGTTTCCACCGGGGTGGTGCACACCACCAGCCTTGCCGCCGAAGATATAGCCGGGGCCGTTATAGAGGAACTGGCTCGTTTTTCTCCCAGCGAAATGCTGTTCAACAGCGAGGTGCTTAAATACAAGCAAATTACCAATTACATTAAAACCCAAATGCATTGCACGGTAGAGCTGCTTGATGATGAGGAATTTGCGCCCGAAGCTGCCCAAAAACAGCTGGAGGCACAGTTTGGCACCACCTTGCAGCAGGCGGTGCCCATTGCGTCGGATTCACCGGATTTTTGGGCGCTGGGGGCTTTGTTTTCTTACTTGGCCTCCACCCAAAAAAAGGGCCTCGACAGGCTTAAAACCGTTCTGCAGTACAAAGATGCGCAGTTTATGCACCTTTCGCCGGTTACCCGGGCCAACCTTGAAATTACCGAAACCATGCGCGGGCGCGAAAAGCGGGGTACCCTGCTGTGGGTGCTGGACAAAACCGGCACGGCCATGGGCAAGCGCCTGCTGCGCCTTTGGCTGGAACAGCCCCTTATGAACGCGGGGGCCATTAACAGCCGGTTGGACGGTGTACAGGAGCTGTGTGAAAACACGGTTTCCCGGGTGGAAATTTGCGGTATTCTGGCCGATGTGTTTGACATTGAACGGCTGATGACCCGGGTTGTGTATGGCTCGGCCACGCCAAGGGAGGTTTCGGCCCTTGCGGCAACCTGCAGGGTGCTGCCCGCCCTTGCCGGGCTGCTGCAAAGCTTTATCAGCGAAGAAATGCAGGCCCTGCGGCAAAGCATAGACCCCTTGCAGGATATTGCCGAGCTGATAGGGGAAACCCTTGCCGCCGACCTGCCGATAAACCTGAAGGACGGGGGCATTATTCGCCCCGGCAGCAGCCCCGAGGTGGACGAGCTGCGCGATATTGTGCATGGCGGCAAAGGGGTGCTTACCGGCATTGAGGCCCGCCTGCGGGAGGAAACCGGCATTCGCACCCTTAAAATAGGGTACAACAAGGTGTTTGGATACTACATTGAAGTCAGCAAGTCTTTTGTAGGGCAGGTGCCGCCGCATTTTATTCGCAAGCAAACCCTTACCGGCGGTGAGCGGTATATTACCGAAGAGCTGAAACAGCTGGAAAACCGCATTTTGGGCGCCAACGAGCGCCTGGCCGTGCTGGAGCGGGAGCTGTTCAACAACCTGCTGCAACAAATTGCGGCCCAGCTGCCCCGCATACAGCGCACGGCGGCGGGGGTTGCCCGGCTGGATGTTTTGGCAAGCCTTGCCACCGCCGCGGTAGACAACAACTATGTGCGCCCGCAGGTGAATGACGAAACGGTGGTTTCCATAGAAGAGGGGCGCCACCCGGTTGTTGAAAAAATGCAAAAGGGGAGCCTGTTTGTACCCAACGATACCTACCTTGACTGCGAAGAAAACCGCATGCAAATTATTACCGGCCCCAACATGGCGGGCAAAAGCACCTATATGCGGCAAACCGCCTTAATTGTGCTGCTGGCCCAAATAGGCAGCTTTGTGCCTGCAAAGCGCTGTGTTGTGGGGGTGTGCGACGCGGTGTATACCCGTGTGGGCGCCTCCGACGACCTTGCCCAGGGCCAGTCTACCTTTATGGTGGAAATGACCGAGGTGGCCGAAATTTTGCACAACGCCACCCAAAAAAGCCTTGTGATACTGGATGAAATAGGGCGGGGTACCTCTACCTACGACGGTATGAGCATTGCCCAGGCGGTGGTGGAATTTGTTGCCAGCCGCGACACCGGCCTTGGCTGCAAAACCATGTTTGCCACTCATTACCACGAGCTTACCGAAATGGAAAACGTAATTGACGGGGTGAAGAATTTTAACATTGCCGTAAAAAAGCGGGGCGACGACATCACCTTTTTGCGCCGTATTGTGCGCGGCCCCGCCGACGACAGCTATGGCATTCAGGTGGCGAAGCTGGCGGGCCTGCCGGACGAGGTAATTGGCAGGGCCAAGCAGGTTTTAAAGGTGCTGGAGGCTTCGGCCAACAAAACCAACAAGGTAACCCAGCTGGATTTTGAAAGCATGGAGGCGCTGCAAACCGTTAGCGCCCCCTCTGAACTGGTGGAGAAACTGAAAGATACCGACCCCGAAACCCTTACCCCCATTGAGGCGTTGAACCTTGTGTTTGAGCTGAAAAAAATTGTGGCGGAATAGCGGTTGCGTTTTGAAAAAACAGCGCGCGCCGGCCGCCAATGAATGAAAGTGCAGGTGAAAAATGGCCATACATATACTGGACCAGCATACCGCCGAGCTGATTGCGGCGGGTGAGGTGGTGGAACGCCCGGCTTCTGTGGTGAAGGAACTTGCCGAAAATGCCATCGACGCCGGGGCAACCAGCGTTTTAATTGAAATACAGCGCGGGGGCATCTCGCTAATTCGCATACAAGACGACGGAACCGGCATAGACCCCGAGGATATTCCCCTGGCCTTTTTGCGCCACGCCACCAGCAAGGTGCGCACCCAGGAGGATTTGGAGAGCATTTCAACCCTTGGCTTTCGCGGCGAGGCGCTGGCCTCTATTGCCAGCGTTGCACAGGTGCAGCTGCTTACCAAGACACAGGCGGCTGAATTTGCCAGCCTGTACCATATAGAGGGCGGGCAGGAAAAAGAGCTGGCGGCGGCAGCCCGCCCCGTGGGCACCACCATAGAGGTGAAAAACCTTTTTTACAACACCCCTGCGCGCATGAAATTCTTAAAGAAAGACACCAGCGAAGGCAGTTTTGTTACCGAAACGGTAACGCGCCTTGCACTTTCCCACCCGGAAATAGCCTTCCGCTACATTCGCGACGGCAAGCAGATATTTTCCACACCGGGCGACGGCAGGCTGCAAAGCGCCGCCTATGCGGTGTTAGGGGCAGATTTCGCAAGGGAATTGCTGCCGGTGGAAAATGCGGGCGCCAAGCAGTATACCGTGCAGGGCCTTGTTACGCCGCCCCGCGGGGCCAGGGCCAGCCGTTCCATGCAGTTTTTTTACATCAATGGCCGTTTTGTAAAAAACCGCACCATGATGGCGGCAATGGAGCAGGCCTACCGCGGCATGCTGATGCAGGGCAGGTTCCCCGGCGGCATACTGTTTTTGCAAATGCCGCCGTCGCTTGTGGACGTAAATGTGCACCCGGCCAAAACCGAAGTGCGCTTTGCCCATGAAAACGATGTGTTCGACGCGGTTTATTCGTCGGTTAAGGGAACCCTGCTGGCCAACATTGACCAGCACTCCACCCTTCAGCTTACTTCGCCTGCGGCAGCAAAGCCGGACGCGCCCGAGGGCCCTGCGGCGGAACAGCAAAGCTTCCCCGCCTATACCACAGGGCACACGGTGCCGCCGCCGGAGAGAAACCCCCACCAGGCGCCCGGCCCGGCCCCGGTTCGGGAATACAACCGTATGGTGGAAACACTTGCCTCAGAAAGCCGCTTTGCCCCGTACGAAACCAGCACGCCTGCGGCAAAGCCGGGGCCTGCAATGTGGCCAAGCAATGGGGAGGCTGCGCTTACCATAGAGGCGAGCCAGCAAACGCCTGAACGGCAGCCCCAAGCGGGCGAGCCTGTTTCGGCAGCAGGGCCGCACAGCCACACAGTACCCGAAGAAGCTGTAAAGAAATTTAACCTTACACATGAAAACGCTGACCAGCAGGAGCCTTTGCGGCTGATAGGTGAGGTTTTTAAAACCTTTATTCTGGCACAGCGGGGGGAAACCCTGTGCGTAATAGACAAGCATGCGGCCCATGAGCGCATTCTTTATGAAAAGCTGGTAGAGAAAAAAGAGGGGGCGGCGGTGCAGCAGCTTTTGGCGCCGGTAACCATTACCCTTTCCGCCGCTGAAAAAAATGCCCTGCTGCAAAACGAACAGGCCCTGGCCGCGGCCGGCCTTGAAATTGAAGATTTCGGCGGGAACGGCATTTTGGTGCGGGGGGTGCCCGCCGACGTGGAGCCGGACAGCGTGCCCGACCTTGCCCTTGAAATTGCGGGCAGGCTGATGCTGAACAGCAAGGATACCGTGAACGAAAAAACCGAATGGGTGCTGCATTCGGTTGCCTGCCGCGCCGCGGTAAAGGCGGGCGACTATAACAATGCCGCCGAATTGCTGCGGCTGGCACAGGAAATTCTTTTGGGCAACGTGCCGCCATTTTGCCCCCACGGCAGGCCGGTGGTGCTGGAAATAACCCACAAAGAGCTGGAAAAGCAGTTCGGAAGGCTGGGCTAAGCCGTGCAAAAAACAAACATATTGGTGGTGTGCGGCCCTACGGCCAGCGGCAAAACCGATTTGGCTCTGCATTTGGCAGGGGCCTTTGGCGGCGAAATGCTTGGTGCCGATTCCATGCAGGTGTACAAGGGCCTGCCGGTTGGCACCGCGGCGCTGACGCAAGAGCTTGCCAAAGGGGTGCCGCAGCACCTTGTGGGCTTTTTGCCGCCGGAAACGCCCTATTCGGTGGCAGATTATGTGGCGGATGCCGGGGCCTGTATAAAGGCCATTGCAACCAGGGGCAGGCTGCCTGTGGTGTGCGGCGGCACGGGGCTGTATATTTCCTCACTTGTTCAGGGAACGGATTTTACTAAAGAAAAAGCCGATCCAGGGCTGCGGGAAAGCCTTTTGCAAAAATTGCAGCGGCTTGTCGCCCCGGCGCTGTTGGAAGAGCTGGCTCAAAAAGACCCC
>JBKEBR010000229.1:0-4222 GCA_047973285.1 Oscillospiraceae bacterium
CGCAACGGTGGTACAAAAGCTGAAGGCGGCCGATGCGGTTTTCCCCGGCAAGCTGAATATGGACGAATTTGCCATGGGTTCTTCCTGTGAAAACTCTTACTTTAAACCTACGAAAAACCCGTGGGACGCTGCCCGTGTTCCCGGAGGCTCCTCCGGCGGCAGCGCAGCGGCGGTGGCCGCCTGTGAGGTGCCTGTTTCGCTGGGTAGCGATACGGGCGGCTCTATTCGCATGCCTGCGGCGCTGTGCGGCGTGGTGGGGTTAAAGCCCACCTACGGGGCAGTTTCCCGTTTTGGCCTTGTTGCGTTTGCTTCTTCATTGGACCAAATTGGCCCTTTTGCGCGCACGGTAGATGACGCCACGCTGCTGTTTTCTGTTATAGCGGGCGCCGACCGGAAGAACGATGCCACCAGCAAGGATTTCACCTTTGATGCAAAGCTGGGCAGTTCTGTAGAAGGCCTTGTAATTGGCATACCAAAAGAATACTTTGGCGAAGGCATTCAGCAGGAAGTAAAGGATTCTGTTTTAAAAGCGGTGCAAACCCTTGAGGGCCTAGGCGCCCGTGTAGAGCAGGTTTCGCTGCCCTCCACAGGTTATGCCTTATCGGCCTATTACATCATTTCTTCGGCAGAGGCTTCCTCCAACCTTGCCCGGTACGACGGTGTTAAATACGGCTTTTCCACCGGGCGCGGCGGCAGCCTTGCCAATATGTATGAAGCAACCCGCACCGAAGGCTTTGGGGCCGAGGTAAAGCGCCGTATTATGCTGGGCACCTATGTGCTTTCCAGCGGCTACTACGACGCCTACTATAAACGCGCAAAGCTTTTGCAGCGCCAAATTGCGCAGGAATTTTCATCTGCATTTGAAAAGTGCGACCTGCTGGTTGCGCCTACCTCCCCGTTTACCGCCTTTAAAATAGGCGAAAAGGCCAACGACCCGCTTGCCATGTATGCGGCCGATATTTGCACGGTAACGGTGAATATTGCCGGTTTGCCCGCGCTTAGCATTCCCTGTGGCTTTGGTGCAAGCGGCCTGCCCATTGGCATGCAGCTTATTGGCCCGCAGTTCAGCGAACAGCGGCTGCTTACCGCCGCAAAATGCTATGAAACAGCGGTTGGCGGCTTTGCCGTAAAGGAGGGATAAGCAGATGAACGACAATTTTGAAATAGTGATTGGCCTTGAAGTACATGCCGAGCTCAACACAAAAAGCAAAATTTTTTGCAGCTGCAAAAATGAGTTTGGGGCCGAGCCCAATACCCTTTGCTGCCCGGTGTGCACCGGTATGCCGGGCACATTGCCCGTTTTGAACCAACAGGTTGTGGAGCATGCCGTAAAAATGGGGCATGCCCTGCACTGCGGCATCAACAATGTTACCAAGCAAGACCGCAAAAACTACTTTTACCCGGATTTACCAAAGGCTTACCAAATTAGCCAGTTTGATGTGCCTTTGTGTGAAAAAGGGTACCTGGATATTTTTGCGGGGGAGGAAATACGCCGGATAGGCGTTACCCGTATTCATATTGAAGAAGACGCGGGAAAGCTGATTCACGATGATTCCACCGGGGGAACCCTGGCCGACTATAACCGCTGCGGCGTTCCCCTGATTGAAATTGTGTCGGAGCCGGACATGCGCAGCGCCGAAGAAGCAAAGGTATACATGGAGGGAATTGCCAATATACTTTTGTACCTTGGCATTTCAGACGCAAAAATGCAGGAGGGCAGCATGCGTGCCGACGTAAACGTATCGGTGCGGCCCAAAGGGCAAAAGGAATATGGCACCCGCGCCGAGATGAAGAATGTAAACAGCTTCAGCGCGGTATTCCGCGCCGTGGAATACGAGGCAAACCGCCAGATAGAAATTTTGAGCAAGGGCGGCACGGTGGAACAGGAAACCCGCCGTTGGGACGATGGAAAGGGAAAAAGCCTTTTGATGCGCAGCAAGGAAGATGCGCAGGACTATCGGTATTTCCCGGACCCGGATTTGCTTACCTTTGTTGTGCCGGCCCAGCGGGTGCAGCAGCTGAAAGAGGAAGTGCCCGAACTGCCCCTGGCCCGGGCGCAGCGGTATATGGGGGAATTTTTACTTTCGCAATATGACGCTTTTCTGCTGACGGCCGATAAAGCCCGCGCAGACTTTTTTGATGCGGCGGTAGGCCTGGGGCTTTGCGAAGCCAAAGCGGTTGCAAACTGGCTTTTGGGGGATATTTTGAAATTGCTGAACGACCAAAAGCTTTTGTTGCAGGACACCGCCCTAACCCCGGCCAACCTTGCCAAAATGATTGCCCTTATTGAAAAGGGAGCCATTTCGGGGGCGGCGGGCAAAAAGATATTGGAAGTAATTCTTACGCAGGACCAAAACCCTGAAGAACTGGTACAAAAGCTGGGGCTTGCCCAAATAAGCGATACTTCGGCCTTACAGGCCATTGTAAGCAAGGTCCTTGCCACCAACCCCAAAGCGGTGGCCGATTACAAGGCCGGCAAAACAAATGTTTTGGGCTTTGTTGTGGGGCAATGCATGCGGGAAAGCAAAGGCCAAGGCAACCCCGCTTTGCTGAAGGAAATGATAGAGGCGGCTATTCAGGCGCTGTAATTTGGCGCGGCTGTTTGGAAAGGCAGTTGTGCAACAAAAGGCAAAATGGTATAATTATATTGCTAAATTTGCGTTTGGCAGCTAAAGGCAGGCTAGGCTGTGCAAGCACAGCCTTTATAAGGAGGTTCCAACAATGGAAATTAACCAATCCAATACAGCCGGGGGCAGCTTGCAAATTGCAAGTGAAGTGGTTGAAAAAATAGCCAGGCTGGCGGCAATGGAAATAAATGGCGTGGCAGAGGTTAGCCTTGGAAATTCCAGTGTAAAAAATTTATTAAGCAGAATTAACCCGCAGAACCCTATTCTTGTGGAAATGAAGGACGATGTTGCCGACATTACCTTGAATATTGTGGTTGAGTACGGTACAAAAATTGCGGAATTAAGTGAAGCTGTGCAAAAAAATGTAAAAAGCTCGGTACAAAGCATGACACAAATTACCGTTGCCAAGGTAAACATTGTGGTAACCGGCATTGCGGTGGACGAGCCTGTGCCCAACGCGGCGCGGCAGTAAAATATCAATTTACCAAACAAACCCTCCGCATGCGGTGGAGGGTTTGTTTATATGGGGGATACATGGAGAAGCTTACCAGGCGACAGGCGAGGGAAAATGCCTTTATTGCAATGTTTGAAGCCTCTTTTGGCGGAGATATACAGGACATTGTGGCACTGAGCCGTGAAGAGGGTGCGGAACACGCGGTGGATGCCTTTGGCGAGGAACTTTTGTTTTTATATGGGCAAAATTCAAAGCAGGTGAATGAGGCCATTGAAAGCAAACTAAAGGGCTGGAAGGTGAACCGCCTGGCAAGGGTTAACCTTGCCCTGCTGCGGCTGGCAGTAACAGAAATGCGGTTTGGCCAGCAGGGTATGGAAAGCGTTGTGATTAATGAAACGGTAGAGCTGGCGAAAAAATATGCCGATTCTGAGGATTACCAGTTTGTGAACGGTGTTTTGGGCATCCTTGCGCGCGAACATGATGGCAATGATAATAATGATGAACAGGAACAACCGCCTGCCCTGGGGTTGGAGTAAGAAATGGCAGTATTGGGAGTGGATACCAGCAACTATGCAACCTCTTTGGCCGTGGTTACCACCGGCGGCGAAGAGGTTGTTTGTGCAAAAAAGCAGCTGCTTGCCGTAAAAGAGGGGCAGCTTGGTTTGCGCCAAAGCGATGCGGTTTTTCACCATACCGCGGCGCTGCCCGCCCTTTTACAGCAGGTAAGGGAAACCGGGGCTTTAAAAAATATTGAAGCTGTGGGGGTTTCCAAAACGCCCAGGCCCCAACAGGGCAGCTATATGCCCTGCTTTTTGGCAGGTGTTAGCTTTGCGGCGGCCTTTGCAACTGCGTTGGAGGTTCCGCTTGTTTATACAAGCCACCAGCAGGGCCATGTGGCGGCCGCGTTCTTCGGCACCCAAAAGCCAGAGTTGCAAAATGGCCGGGCGCTGGTGTTCCACCTCTCCGGCGGCACAACCGAGCTTCTTTTATGCAGGCACTACACCATTTTGGAAAACCTTGGCACCAGCCTGGACCTGTACGCGGGCCAGGCGGTAGACCGGTTGGGCGTTCAACTGGGCTTTGCCTTTCCCGCGGGGGAAAAGGTTACACAGCTGGCCCGTACCTGTGGGGAAGCCATACG
>JBKEBR010000230.1:0-7431 GCA_047973285.1 Oscillospiraceae bacterium
TGGTTCAACACTGCGAAAGTATTTGCAACGATGCACAACTCACCTTTGTTTAAAGGAGCAAATATATGAAAACCAATGCCCAAGTATCACTTTTAGATGAAATAATCGTAGACGGATTTGCAGGCGGAGGCGGCTGGAGCTGGGGAATTGAGCAGGCCACAGGTACCCCTGTAGAAATAGCCATCAACCACGACCCGGACGCCATATTGATGCACAAGACCAACCACCCTTACACCCGGCATTACTGCGAGAGCATTTATGATGTTGACCCCCGCAAGGCGGTTGCCGGCCGGGCCGTGGGGTGGGCGCATTTTTCGCCGGACTGCAAACATTTTTCCAAGGCTAAGGGCGGCAAGCCGGTGGATAAAGCAATTCGCGGCCTTGCATGGGTGGTTTTAAGGTGGGCTGGGCTGGTAAGGCCACGGATTATAAGCCTTGAAAACGTGGAAGAATTCCAAACCTGGGGGCCTGTTCGGCGGGGCCGCCCGGTAAAAAGCCGCAAGGGCGAAACTTTCAAAAAATTTGTTGCCCAACTGGAGGCGCTGGGATATATCGTTGAATGGCGGGAACTGCGGGCCTGTGATTATGGCGCGCCCACCATACGCAAGAGGTTTTTCCTGCTTGCGCGGTGTGATGGCAAACCCATTGCATGGCCCGCCCCCACCCACGGCGACCCAAAAGGCAAAGCGGCGAAAAGCGGTAAACTGCAACCGTGGAGAACGGCAGCGGAAATAATAGATTGGTCTATCCCTTGCCCGTCTATTTTCGAGCGCAAGCGCCCCCTTGCCGAGAACACCATGCGCAGGATTGCCCGCGGCATCCAGAAATTTGTAATAGACAGCCCTACACCTTTTATTGTACAGGTGAACCACAGCGGCGAAGGGTTCCGGGGCCAAAATATTGGGGAACCTTTGCAAACCATCACCGCCAAGCATGGATATGGGATTGTTACTCCGGTAATGACGGCCATAGGGCAAACCGGGTTTTCGAACGACAGGTCATACAGCCCGGCAGAACCGGTGCGAACCCTTGTGAGTAAAGCAGAACAATGCCTTGTTACCCCGTTTCTTGCCCAATACCACACGGAAAAAGCCACGGCAGAAGTACGCGGGCAGGATATGGCAAGCCCAATACAAACGGTAGATGCAAGCAACAGGTACGCGTTTGTGGCCCTTACCCTTATACAAACCGGGTATGGTGAGGCGCCCGGGCAGGCCCCGCGGGCCCCGGGCCTGCAAAAACCTCTCGGAACTGTTGTGTCAACAGAAAAGCATGCGCTTGTATCTGCCCATGTGATGAAGATGAAGGGAACCAATGTGGGGCAACCTGCGAATGAACCGTTGCAGACCATCACAGCGGGCGGCCTGCACTTTGCCGAGGTTCAGACGTTCCTTATCAAGTATTACGGGCAGGGTACCGGGCAGGCCGAAAATAAGCCGCTGGACACCATCACCAGCCATGATACCTTCGGCCTTGTAATCATTCACGGCATCAATTACCAGATTGTGGATATTGGCATGCGCATGCTCTCCCCGCGGGAACTTTACAACGCGCAGGGGTTTCCCCCGGATTATATCATTGACCATGATTATACCGGCATGGCCTACCCCAAAAGCAAGCAGGTGGCACGCTGCGGCAACGCTGTGCCCCCGCCGTTTGCTAAAGCCCTGGTGCAAGCCAACTGGCCCGAGCGCTGCAAAGGCGTAAACATTACAACCGTGCAAGATTTTAACCAATACGCAGCTGTATAAGGAGGGAAATTATGTTTATAAGTGAATTTGTGCTTGGAATCGGAGCAACCATCCTGCTTGAGGTGCTGGTAGTAATTGTCTTGGCTGTTTTTTCTGCCAAAAAGAAATAAAGGAGGGGCAAGATGAATTGCTTGATGGACGAAAACAAAGAAGTCGATTTCCCTTGCTTTAGAGGCTGCCCCTTGTTTGGCGACTGCGTTTGCAATTACGAAAAAAAGTGGATAAAAGAGGATGACGATAGTTCCCCTCTCATATTCTCTGTAAAGGGTCTGCGCCCCTGCGAGGTAAACGGCCGCCCAGCAAGATTCCATTGTTGGAGCACTCGGGCGAGAGTGGTGGCACCGTCCATGCTTCGCGGTGGCCACCAAGGTGGGCAATTATCAGAAACATTCGCCATCATCGAATATGAAGATGGCGAAGTATCAGAAGAATATCCGTACAAAATACGGTTTAGGTGATACAAATAAATGAAAGGAAGTAGAAAAATGGTAAACACTGAAAAGCGGGCGGTGAAATGAAGCATTACCAGCCAAAGAAAAACAATCCCTACCGCCTGCCGCATAATGTCTATATGCAGTGCCTGTATGCCATCCGGGACTATGAACGCATTCGGGCGGAGCGGGAAGAAATATTGTATTCCTCCCCTTCCCCGGATGGGCAGCCGCGCGGCAGCGATACATCCGACACCACCGCAAACAAAGCTGTACGCCTGGCGGAACTCAGCCGGCAGTGTGAAGACGTGGAGCGGGCCCTTATACAGATACCGGCAGAATATCGGCGTGGGGTCATGAATAATATTCTTTACCGGTGCGGTTATCCAAACGATGCCGGAGAAGCCACTTATTGGCGATGGCGATATCGGTTTGTATATTTTGTGGCTGAGAAAAAAGGGCTTATTTAGAAAAAGTGATGTGTATGGGGAAGAATAAGCAGTTATAATGGCATTGATTGAAATTGTAGGGAGCCGTCCCAGCGGGGGCGGTTCTCTTTTTATCATGCCAAAAAGGAAGGTGGGTGTGTGGCAAACGAAAAGGCCCTAGAGGCTGAACAGCTATATAAGGCTGGTAAAAGCCTTGTGGATATTGCTGCCACTCTTGGGGTTTCCGATGGCACGGTGCGCAGCTGGAAAAACAGGTATAAATGGGGAGCAACGCAACGCAACAACACCACGCAACGAAAACGCAACGTTGCAACAAAAGCGCAACGCCCCTCTCCTGCCGCTGTTGATGTCATATTGGTGGAGGCTGTAGAAGAAAATACAAGCCTTACTGATTCGCAAAAAGCTTTTTGTGTTCACTACGCCAAGACCTTTAACGCCACAGCCTCATACTTGAGGGCTTATCCCGACTGCACATACAACACCGCCAACACAGAGGGGCCAAAACTGCTTGTAAATCCTTGTGTTCGCGAAGAGATACAACGGCTAAAGAAAATGCGCAATCTCAACATGCTTGCCTCTGGCGATGATGTTGTCGAAAAATATATGCACATCGCCTTTGCTGATATGACCGATTTTGTAGAGTGGGGCCGCTACGAGGCGCAGATTATGGGGCCTTTTGGGCCCATAACAGAGAAGGACGAGGAAACGGGGAAAGATAGGCCTTTAACGCAAATAGTCAACGATGTTCGCTTTGTTGATTCCTCCCGCGTGGATGGTTCCCTTGTCTCCGAAGTTAAAAAAGGCAAGGATGGCGCAGGTCTAAAGCTGGCTGACCGCATGAAGGCTCTCGATTGGCTCACGCGCTACTTTGAACTCAATCCCGCAGACAGGCACCGAAAAGAATTTGATACCAAGCGTCTTGAGCTGGAGGCTTTGAAGCTTGAGGCGACACAAAAGACCGCCGCGGAAGATACCCCGCAGGACGATGGTTTTATTTCCGCTTTGCAGACAAACGCCGGCGGCTTATGGGGCGCTGGTCCGGTAGACGATTCACACGACGATTGGACAGGAGAAGACGATGAACACCTGGACGAAAGTTGATAAAATCATGGGCCGGCTGCGCGCGCAGATAAACAACAACACTAAAAGCCTACTGAAGCAAGCCAGAGAGGGCTTTTTAAAGTTCAAGCCCTTTTCCGAAAAACAGAAGAAGGTTCTATCATGGTGGTGCGAAACAAGCCCTGTAAAGGATTATAACGGCATTATAGCGGACGGTTCCATTCGTTCCGGCAAAACCCTTTCAATGTCGCTGGGCTTTGTCTTTTGGGCCATGGAGACTTTCGACGGCCAGAACCTTGCCTTGTGCGGCAAAACAATCGGGGCCCTGCGCCGCAATGTTATATTCTGGCTCAAGCTTATGCTGCGCTCCCGGGGCTATACAGTGCAGGACAGGCGCACCGATAACCTGCTTATTATCCGGCGCAACGGTAAAACAAACTACTTTTACCTTTTCGGCGGTAAGGATGAGCGCAGCCAAGACCTCATACAGGGCATAACGCTGGCTGGGGCTTTCTTCGACGAAGTAGCCATTATGCCGGAAAGCTTTGTAAACCAAGCGACGGGCCGCTGCTCCGTGGAGGGCTCAAAGTATTGGTTTAACTGCAACCCTCAAGGCCCGCAGCATTGGTTTTATAAGAAATGGATTAAGGCATGCCGCAAAAGGGGCCTGCTTTACCTGCATTTCACCATGGACGACAACCTCTCCCTCTCGCAGGCCATTAAAGAGCGCTACATGGTGCAGTATGTTGGCGTTTTCTTCCAGCGTTACATTTTGGGCCTTTGGGTGGTTGCGGAAGGTGCTATATACCGCTATTTTACCGAGCATAAGCAGCGTTTTTTTATAGACACCAGCACCGAAGAGGGGCGAAAACAACTTGATTATGACTATATCCAAATAGGCTTTGACCCGGGGAAAAGCAAATCAGCGCACGCCCTTGTAGCAACCGGAATAAAGCGGAACGGGAAAAAGCTTACTGCTCTAAAGAGCAAACGCATAAAATCGGAAGGCACCACGCCAGAGGACATTTATTCCTGCGTAAAGGAATTTATAAGAGACGTTCGCGAAAAATACGCCAGTATAGACTGCCCGGTGTATTGCATCTACGTTGACGTAGCGGAACAGACGCTTATAAACGGCTTGCGCAACTGCTTGGACATTCCCGTCTACCCAAGCATAAAAAACGAGATTATAGACCGCATACGCGCTACGCTGGGTCTAATGGCCTCCGGGCGCTTTTTTTATACAGATGATTGCATGACACTCGAAAAGGCTTTTGACGGGGCCTTGTACGACCCAAAATCAACGCCGGGCAAAGATGAGCGATTGGATGATGGTAAAACAAGCGACATTGATACTTTGGACGGCTTCGAATATTCGTGGGAGAGCGAAATAAGGGGTTATTTGTATGTTTGAGAAAATACTTGGATTCATAAAGAGGGTGATTGCCGTTTTTACTGCCGACGAAGCGAAAAAAATAAGCAAGGACATTAAGGTGTCCGACAAGATGGCAAACGCCATTAACAGCTGGTTCCAGGTATTTTACAACGTGCCCCCCTGGCACGGCCAAACGAAGGGCAAAGCGCGGTTTCAAACGAAAATGGGCGCCGTCCTCACCGCCTATATGGCCACACTGGCAACCAACGAGATTACCGTTTCAGCCGGCACGGGCACGAGGGCCGATTTCATTGTCGGGCAGCTGACAGAATTTGTTATCGCCGACATGCAAGAAACCGTGCAGCTTGCAGGCATTGGCGGTGAGGTTGTTTTAAAGCCTTATGTTCGCCGGAGCAGCGTTATGTGTGAAGTGGTGCCTGCCATGCGCTTTTATCCCACGCGCATTGTAGGCAAAGTGGTAGAGGCCGCAATCTTCGCGGACTATGCAAAGTTGCATGGCCTTGATGTTGTACGCATAGAATCCCACGACCTGCAGCCGGACGGCGTCCACATCACCAACAAAGCTTTTTATAAAGACAGCGGCGGGCCCGTGGCGTTAACCGATGTCCCGGAGTGGGCCGACATTGCCCCGGAAATCCACATTGGCAATGTAGATATACCGCTTTATGCGGTTATCCGCATGCCTTACCCCAATATCATAGACCCTGCGAGCAAGTTGCCTGTTTCTATGTACGCAAACAGCATGGACACACTCGCGGAAATGGACAGAATCTACAGTGAGTTCCTTTGGGAGATTCACACAGGCAAGCGCCGGCAGATTTTCGACAGCACCGCCATAAAAAGCACCCTGCCGGGCACCGGCCTCGAGTACAAAGATATGGCAAGCGACCAGTATATTGCGCTGAATATGGCCGGCGGCGCTAAACTCGGCGCAGAGGGCAAGCCCTATGATGATTACACCCCAGATATGCGCGTTGACGCTTATCAGACAGCCATGGATATACAACTGCGGCTGCTGGAAATGCAATGCAACATCTCCCCCGGTACGTTTTCCTTTGACATCAAAACCGGGCAAGCCAAAACCGCCACCGAGATTATAAGCCAGGACAAAACCACCTATAACACCATCAAAGCCATACAGGAGCGCGGTATGCTGCAGGCCCTCAAGGCCTTGGTGGAAATTTACGACATTTACACCTCACTGTATAGCCTCGCCCCAAATGGCAATATTGAGGCCTCCGTATCGTTCGGTGATTCAATTTTTGAGGACACTGCCACGGAGTTTGCGCGCCGCATGATACTGCAAAATGCGGGCAACATCCGGCCAGAGTTAAATAACGCATGGTATTTTGGCGTGGATGAAAAGGCAGCGCTCGCGATGATGTCCGTAAAAAACGACAAAAAACTCTTCGGTGAAGAGGCGTGAGGGGGTGTAAGTATTGCTTACGCCCTCGTTTCTTGAAACTCTGCCGGATTCCGTTATGGAATACTTCAAAACCGCCGAGCAGGCCATAATTGAGGACATAGCCCGGCGCATATCAAAAGAGGGGTACATAACCGAAACAGCGCAGATTCAGATGCTTCGGCTTCAAGAGATTTTGGCGGTTCAGTCTGTTGTTTTGTCTGAACTCGGCAAGGCAACCCGTCTTTCTGAAAGTGAATTGCAAAGTTTGTTCAACGAAGCTGCAACAAAGGCTCTTTCGCTTGATGATAAGATACACAAGGCCGCCGGGTATAAAACCGTTCCTCTGGCCGAAAACGACTTTATGCAAAGCCTTATATGGTCGGGCCTCGAAAAAACCGAAGGCACCTTCCAAAACCTTACCAAAACCACAGCGCAGACGGCTTCGCAGCAATTCGAAAATGTTTTGGACAGTGCAAATATGAAACTCACAAGCGGCGCCTTCAGTTATCAGGATGTTATCAAGCAAGGCATAAAAGAATTGGTGCAAAAAGGTATCGCCTCAATCACCTACCCAAGCGGGCATACTGATTATCTTGACGTTGCGTTTCGCAGAGCAACCCTCACAGGGCTCAACCAGACGGGCCTTAAATTGCAAGAGCGCCGTATGCAGGAAGTTGGCGCCGAGTTTGTAGAAACGACAGCACACGCAGGCGCAAGGCCCTCGCACGCCGCATGGCAAGGGCGGGTGTTCCAGCTTGTGGGCAATGACAAATACCCCAATTTCGCAGAAGCTACAGGCTATGGAACCGGCGCCGGGCTTGGGGGCTGGAATTGCCGACACGGGTTTTATCCGTTTTACCCGGGGCTTTCTGAAACCGCCAATAGCCGCGAATACCTGAACAACTTGAATAATGCCACCGTAACTGTTGACGGCAAGGAA
>JBKEBR010000231.1:0-9556 GCA_047973285.1 Oscillospiraceae bacterium
CGTTATTTTTATAAATAAAATCATAATACAGTATACCACAGGAGCGCCGCGCGATAAACCCCGAAGCAACACAAACCCCAAAAAAGCCGCCAAACATTTGCTTTTATTGTAAAACAAAAAAGCTGCCCGGCTGGGCAGCTTTACGCTGTAATTAAAAGGGAAGAACACTCTCTTGCTGGCCGGTAAAGCCCCAGGCCCCGCGGCCCCTTTGCACAGGGCGTATGGCCCGTACAACGGCAGAACCGCCACTTGCCGCGGCTACGGCCGCCGCAATGGCCGCCACCACTTCGGGCGGCACCCCTGTGGCAACCTTTGGGAGAGCGGCAGCCCCGCCGCCCGCCTGTACCTGCGCCGACACCGGCTGCCTTGTTTTAAGCGCTGAAAATATTTTGGCCAACAGCATAAAAATGAGCAAAAGAATTAAAATGGCTACGCCACCAAAAATATACAATGCCGGAATACTCATACAGCAGCCTCCTAAAATGATATATACAAATTGATTATACCTTATTGCAGGCTTTGTTTCAACACAAAATTCAAGGGTTGTTTTTGTACAACACCACACAAAGATTATAAGCTCCGGTGCCTGTTTGGCGGCGGTGAATGTAAAATTTATATAAAATAAAGTAAAATGCAGGAAAAGATATGGTATACTATATGCAACGTTTTATCTTGTTTTTTTATAATGGAAAGGGGTGCCCTCCTCTATGCTGAAAAATACCGCAAAGGCTGAAAAACTGCCAAAGGAAGAATATAAAAAAGAAATTGCCGCCTTACAGGAAAAGCTTTCCGTATTGCAGCATACCGTTAAAGAAAACGGGGTGCCGGTTGTTATTGTTTTAGACGGTTGGGGCGCCGCCGGCAAGGGAACCCTTTTGGCGGAAATTATTGAAACCATGGACCCGCGCAATTACAAGGTGAAAAGCACCCTGACCCCCACCCCGCAGGAGGCGCGTTTCCCCTTTTTGCAGCGCCACTGGGCCAGCATTCCCCAGCACGGCCTGTTTTCTATTTTTGACCGCAGCTCGTACCCCGAGGCAAGCATAGACCGGTTGGAGGCAGGTATTTCCAAAAAAGAGGCGTTTCGGCGTATGGACGCCATTAATATGTTTGAACGGCAGCTGGCAGACGACGGCACGCTGCTGGTTAAGCTTTTCCTGCATATTTCCAAAAAAGAGCAAAAAAACCGGCTGGATGCCCTTGCCGCCAAAAAAGCAACCGGGTGGCGCGCCACCCGGCAGGACTTTGAGCGCAACCGCCAGTATGAAAAGTACCACCGTATGTTCGACGACATGCTGGAATACACCAACACCGCCTACGCCCCCTGGCACGTTATAAACACCAAAAACCGCCATGTTGCCGCCGCCGAAGCACTGGGGCTGATTGTTGGAAAAATTGAAGAGGCCCTGGCGCAGAAGGCAAAAGCGGCCAAGCCCAGAAAGGCCCCCGCAAAAAAAGAACCGCTTTCTTCCGGCCCTTTTACCATTGTGCGCACCCCCGCCCTGCAGGAGGTGCCCCTTACCCTTGCGCTGACCCCCGAGGAGTATAAGCCCCAGCTGCGCTTTTGGCAGGAAAAGCTGAAAAAGCTTCACAACGAAATTTATTTGCGGAAAATTCCGGTGGTTATTGCCTACGAGGGCTGGGATGCCGCCGGAAAAGGCGGCAACATTAAGCGCCTTACCAATGCGCTGGACCCCCGAGGGTACGAGGTGGTGCCCATTGCCTCGCCCACACCGCCGGAAAAGAACCGCCAATTTTTGTGGCGCTTTTGGAACCACCTGCCAAAAAACGGGCACATTGCCATTTTTGACCGCACTTGGTATGGCCGGGTGCTGGTGGAACGCGTGGAGGGCTTTGCCGCCGAGGTGGAATGGAGGCGCGCCTACCGCGAGATAAATGAATTTGAACAGCAGCTGGCCGAATGGGGGGCCGTTGTTGTAAAGTTTTGGCTGCAAATTGACAAGGACGAACAGCTGCGGCGGTTCAACGACCGGCAGAACACCCCCGAAAAGCAATGGAAAATTACCGAGGAGGACTGGCGCAACCGCGAAAAATGGGACGCGTATGAAGCGGCCGTAAACGACATGCTGCTGCTTACCAGCACCGATTTTGCCCCCTGGACCATTGTGGAAAGCCAAAACAAGCCCTTTGCCCGCATTAAAGCCCTGCAAACTGTAAGTGAAGCCATTGAAGCGCGGCTGGCGCAAAAATAGGGCGGCGGTGCAAAAACAGGAGAAGGCTTCGCCCCGGTATTTAAAAAGGCTTGCCCTGTTCTGTTCCACTATTTAGTATATAGCAAAAGCCCGCATACCCTGCGCAAAGCCGGGCATGCGGGCTTTTTTCCCCGGCAGAGCCACCTGCTTGCCGGTGGAGAGCCTCACTCTGGGTTTGCTCTGGGTTCGCTCTGGGCTTGGTCTTGGCTTGGTCTTGGCTTGGTCTTGATCTTGGCTTGGTCTTGGCCTTGCTTTGGCCCCGCCAAGCCTGCCTGGCTTTTACAGCAACAGCTAACAAGCCAAATGGCGCAAAACTGGCTCCAAGCCGAGCAGGGCCGGGAGTTGCCGTTGTAGCGGCGGCAGGGCAAAAAAACGCGGCAGCAACTTTTTCAGCGCGCCTACGAGGCCCCTGCGGCAAATTCTTACATTCGCTGCGCAGGCAGCCCGCCAAGCAAATATTTATGCCTCTTTTTCAAAAACATGGTCTTTCCCCGTGCTGGCAAGGCAAAGGGCGCCGCAGCTTGCCGCGCCCGCCTGCAACAGCGTTTTGGCACATTCGTTCACCGTACTGCCGGTGGTAATAATATCATCCACCAGCAGCACCCGCTTGCCCTGCACCACCTGCGGCAGGCAAACGCTGTACGCCCCCAAAACATTGCTTTTCCGCTCTTTGCGGCCAAGGCTCATTTGGGGCGGGGTTTCCACCGGTTTTTGCAGGGCTTCTGCCATTGGCATGCCCGTTTGCCGCTGCAACTGCCCGGCCAGCAAAAGACTTTGGTTGTAGACGCGCCGCCTGGCCGTGCGGGCCGAAACCGGCACCGGCACCAAAACATCAAACAGCTCCTGCAGGCGGCAGGCCTTACATTTGGCCGCCATTACAGCGCCAAGCTGCTGCACCGGCAAACGGTCTTCCTCAAATTTAAGCCGTACAATGGCGCCGCTTACCGGAAGGCTGTACCGGTAACAGGCCCAGGCCGCCACAATATATTGGCTGCTTTGCCCTTCTTTTTGCAGGTTCAGAGGGGCGTCGGGCAGCCGCAGTGATGCCAGCGTGGGGCCACAGCTGCATTCTTTGCTAAACCCCATTACGGCATTGCACCAGGGGCAGCGGGCGGGAAACAGCAGGTTCAGCAGGAATTGTTTGGCATCTTGCAGTTTCATACAAGCTCCTCATCCCTTAAAAAATCGGCAAAACAGGAATAGCGCACATTTTTTCTTCCATTGTGGACCATTTGGCCCAAAATTTCCTCATCCCCCGCCAAAACACAAAGGCGCCGGGCACGGGTTACCCCGGTATACAAAAGGTTGCGGTACCGCAGCTTGGGGGGCGCTTCCGCCAGGGGAATAATAACCGCCTCAAATTCGCTGCCCTGGCTTTTGTGAATGGTAATGGCATAGGCAAGCTCCAGCTCGTGCAGCGTTTCCTGGCTGTAATACACATGGCGGTCTTCGCAAAATACGGTAAGCCCGCCGGAGGAAACGCCTATTTCCTCCACAAAGCCAATGTCGCCGTTAAAGGCGCCCGCACCGGGCTCGCCATCGGTTCGGGTATAGGGAATATCGTAATTGTTTCGCACCTGCATCACCTTGTCGCCCTGGCGAAACACCTGCCCGCCCCATTTCAGCTCCGGCTTTCCCGCTTCGGGCGGGTTCAGCAGCTCTTGCAGGCGTAGGTTGAGTTCTTCTGTGCCAAGCGGCCCCTTGCGGCCGGGGCACAGCACCTGAATGTCGGAAAACGGCGAAAAGCCATAGGTAGCGGGCAGCCGTTCAGAGGCCAGCTGACACACCAGCTTGCGGCATTCGGTGCCGTAGGCGCGCAGAAAGAAATAATCATCCTCTTTGCCGCCCTTTTGGGGCATTTTCCCCTCTACAATGCGGTGCGCGTTGGAAACAATCAGGCTTTGCGCCGCCTGGCGGAATATTTCGGTAAGGGCCACCACCGGCACCGCCCCGGACTCGATAATTCCTTTAAGCACGTTGCCGGGGCCCACGCTGGGCAGCTGGTCGGCGTCGCCCACAAGAATAAGCCGGCAATTTGGCTTTAAGGCCGCCAGCATATTTTCAAACAGCATGGTGTCTACCATGCTCATTTCATCTACCACCAGCACGTCGCATTTTAAGGGATTTTCGGCATTTCTTCCAAAGCGCGGCCGCTCGGCCCCCGGTGAAAAGCTTACCTCCAGCATGCGGTGTATGGTGGCGGCCTTGCGCCCGGTAAGCTCGGCCAAGCGCTTGGCGGCCCGCCCGGTGGGCGCCGCCAGCAGCACCCGTTCCGCCTCCTGCTCCAGCAAGGCGATAATGGCGTTCACCGTTGTGGTTTTGCCGGTGCCC
Source organism: Oscillospiraceae bacterium (assembly GCA_047973285.1). GTDB lineage: Bacteria > Bacillota > Clostridia > Oscillospirales > Ruminococcaceae > JAAYCI01. The sequence continues at coordinate 4,545 of JBKEBR010000231.1, forward strand.
GGCCCGCCGGTTATTACCAGAATTCGCCTGGTCATGGCCTCTTCAATCGCTTTTTTTTGCCGGGGCGCATATTGAATGCCCTCTGCCGCCTCCCGCAGGGAAATGCGTTTTTTTACATTGTCCTGCTGCCCCGCGGGCAGGGCCACAAGCTGCTTAATGCACAGTGCCGCGCCCATTTCGGCCCGCAGCGCATCGGCAAGGTACACATACACCCCGCCATATTCCACCTGCTGCACCTCACCGGCCTCGCAAAGCGCCTCCAGCTGCTGCACCAAAATTTCTTCTTCTATTTTAAAAAAGCCCTGCGCCGTGGAAAGCAGCTTGCCCAGCGGCAGGCAGGTGTGCCCGTTTTGCAGGTTATGCCGCAGGGTATACAGCAGCGCCGCCCGCACCCGCTCGGCGCTTTCCGGCATAAAAGAAAGTTTTTCTGCCAGGGCGTCTGCCCGGCCAAAGGGCATATAAAAAGGGTAGCCGCACAAAAGGTACGGGTTTTGCCCGATGGCCTCGAGTGTATTGGCCCCATATTGCCGGTAGGCCGCAAGGGCCTCGGCTGCGTTCAGGCCAAGCCGCGAAAGGGAGGCAATCGCCTCCCGAATCCCAAACAGCTCTAAAAAACGGCGGCCCGCTTCCCGCGCGCGGGCAAGGGTAAGGCCCTGTACCTCCGCCATTCGCTCCGGCTTGGTCGCCAATATTTCCAAGGCCTGGTCGCCAAATTTTTGCAGAATGCGGCGGGCAATGGCGGGGCCTATGCCCGGCAATGCCCCGCTGGAAAGGTATTTTAAAATAGCGCCCTCGCTTTCGGGCAGCCGGTAGGTGCAGGCCTCTGCCTCAAACTGCCTGCCATAAGAAGAATGGTTTGTATAGTGGCCCAGCAGGGTTATTTCCTCGCCCGGTACGCTGCCCGCAAGCGGCCCCACGGCACTGATAAGCTCGCCTTCTTCGTCGGCAAGGGTAAGCACCGCAAAACCATTTTCGGCATTTTCAAAGGTGATGGTTTCCACCGTGCCGCGCAGATATTCCTGTTCCTTTTGCAACCGGCTGCTTACCTCCCTTGCAGGTACAGGGCCGCCTGCGGCCCTTTTAAAAAAACTGCCTGATTTTATGGTGCTTACGGCGGCGCGCATTGCCTTGCCAGGGCGGAAGCCGTTTGCGGCATCGCCCCCAAAAGCCCGAAAAGGGGTTCGCACTTGCCCCGCATTCTTTTTTAGCACCGGCGCAGGCCGCCATAAAGTATTTCAACTTTAGAATATTATACGATACGCCCCGGCAATTGTAAAACAACCGGCCGCTCGGTTGTTTGCCCCCGGTTGCAAAGGGCACCCACCCCATGGCCTGCATGTTGCAGCCCCGAAGTGGATGCCTTTTTCAAAAAAAACGATTTATCAGTTGCTGGCCGCGCTGTAGCCAATGGCGGGCAGACTTACCTGAATGGAGGTTCCCTTGCCGTCTTCACTTTGCAGCCGAATGCTGCCGCCGTGGTACAGCACCCCGTGCTTTACAATGGAAAGCCCAAGCCCGGTGCCGCCGGTTTCTTTGGAATGGCTTTTGTCTACCCGGTAGAACCGCTCGAACACCCGCTGCTGCTCGGCCACGGGAATGCCAATGCCCGTATCGGTTACGGTAAGCAGCGCGCTGCCGCGGGAATGCTGCACATTTACCTGCACACTGCCCCCGGCCCGGTTGTACTTAATGGCATTCTCGCACAGGTTGTGAATAACCTCTTCCAAAATAGGCCGCACGCCCCAAAGCTTGGCGCTCTCCCCTTCTACCGCAACGGTAACGCCCTTTTCTTTGGCAAGCGGTTCCAGCCTTGTGCATACCTGCTTTGCAAACTCCAGCATATCCAGCTCTTCGTGCTCAAAAGAGGAATCCTTTTCATCCAGGCGGGAAAGCTTTATGATATCCTCCACCAGCGCAATCAGGTGAATGGCCTCTTTGTAAATACGCTTTGCAAACAGGCGCATATCCTCCTGCTTTGCCACCCCGTTCTGCATAATTTCGGCATAGCCGGAAATGGAGGTGAGGGGGGTTTTCAGCTCGTGGGAGACATTGGCCGAAAACTCCCGGCGCATTTCGTCGGCCTTTTGCTTTTCGGTTTCGTCCATCATCAGCAGAACCACCCCGTCCACCGCTTTGTCCTTCCAAACGGGGTTTGCGGAAAGGTGGTATTTGCGGCCCTGGTGGTCCCATATCATTTCGCGGTGGCTGCCCCTGGTGGCATTCATCACCAGTTCTTCCAGCGCAAGGTTGCGGTTCAGGGCCAAAATATGCTGCTGGGTGGGCTCTTCCTGGGCCACCTGCAAAATTTGCCGGGCGCTTTGGTTGATGGAAAGCACCACCCCTTTTGTGTTCAGCACAACAAGGCCCTCGCTTAAATTGCGGGTAATGGTGTCGAACTCCTGCTCTTTTTCTCTGAACTGGGTAAGCTGTTCTTCAATTTTTCTGTTTTGCGCCTCTACCCGCCGCAAAAGGGGCGAGAGCTCGCCATATACATCGTTGGCGAGGGGCTGGTCCAAATTAAGGGTATTGATGGGTTTTACAATTTTTCCGGTTTGCCATTTGGACAAAAGCCCGGCCACCAGAACCACCCCCACCGCTATTACCGCAAGGTACGGAATAAGGCTGAACAGGGTGCCCAGGGCGTTGTTTACCGAAAGTGAAACCCGCAGCACATTGCCGTCTTCCAGGCGCACGGCATAATAAATAACATTTTTGCCAAGCGTGGTGGAAAGGCGCTGGCTTTCCCCTGTTCCATTTGCCAGGGCGGCGGCCACTTCGGGCCGGTTCAAATGGTTTTCCATTTGGGCCGCAGGCTCTTCATCGTCAAACAAAACGGTGCCGTCGGGGGCAATTAAGGTTATGCGGCTTTGGTTGGCGCTTACGTTTTCAAGGTAGGCCAGCCCCTCCGACTTCAGGCCTTCGGCAACGTAAAAGCTTTCCACCTTTAGCGTGCGCCAGGTGGCGGTTGTAACATTGGTGTACAGGGTGCTTACCACCAAAAGCAGCACAATGAAAATGCTGGCAAGGGCAATAAAACACATGCTCCAAAAAATTCTTCTTTTCATGTCATGGCAGCTCCTTCGCCCGGTACCCAACTCCTCGCACAGTTTCTATCATTCCGCCGCAGTTGCCCAGTTTTTGGCGCAGCGTACGGATATGCACATCCACCGTGCGGGTTTCGCCTTCAAAGCTGTACCCCCACACCTGCTGCAACAGCTGCTCACGCGTAAACACCATGCCGTTGTTCTGCATCAGCATTTTCAGCACTTCAAATTCTTTAAGGGTAAGCACCACCGGTATTTCGCCCGCGGTTACCGTGTGCTTTTGCAGGTTTAGTTCAAGCTGGCCAAGCTTTACCACCGGCTCTTCCTGCTTTTGGGGCTCGGCCCGGCGCAACAGCGCGCGAATGCGGGCCACAAGCTCCATCATACCAAAGGGCTTTGCAATGTAATCGTCCGCACCCAAATCCAGCCCCAGCACCTTGTCGTACTCGGCGCTTTTGGCCGTAAGCATAATTACCGGAATATTTTTGGTAACCGGGTCCGCCCGCAGCGTTTTCAGCACCGAAAGGCCATCGTCGCCCGGCAGCATAATGTCCAGCAAAACAAGCGCGGGCGCCTTGCGGTGCAGCGCCGAAAAAAAAGCGGAGGCCTCGGCAAAGCCCTCGGCCTGGTAGCCGGATGCTTTCAGGGTATAGATTACCAATTCGCGTATGGCAGGGTCGTCCTCAACCAGGTATATTGTTGTCATCGCCTTCTCCTTCATGCTTACCGGTAATGGCAAATACCACCCATTCGGCTATGTTGGTGGCGTGGTCTGCAATGCGTTCAAGGTATTTCGCAATCATCAAAAGATCCATCACGTTTTCCGCGGTGGAGGGGTTGTGAATAAGGTGGGCCGCCAGCTGGTTTTTGGTTTCGTCAAACAGGGCGTCTACCACATCGTCGTCGTTTATTACCTTGTGCGCAAGGGTTAAGTCGCTGCGCACATAGGCATCAATGCTTTCACCCACCATAACAATGGCCGCCATGCTCATGTCTTTAATGGCAAAGGTGTCGTCCTCGGGGCCAACGCTGTCCATGGTGGTAATTTCCGCAATGTCGGCGGCCTGGTCGCCTATTCTTTCCATGTCGGTAATCATTTTAAGGGCGGAGGAAATTTGCCGCAGGTCCTTCGCAACGGGCTGCTGCTGCAGCAAAAGCTTCAGGCACAGGCTTTCAATGTCGCGCTCTTTCTGGTCTATTTCTTCATCAGTGGCAATGGCGCGCTGGGCGCTTGCACGGTCGCCCTCCAAAAGGGCTTTTACCGCGCAGGCTATGGCTTCCTCGCACAAGGCGCCCATCTCTATCATTTGTGTGTGCAGTATCAGCAGTTGTTCATCGAATCTTCCACGCATCAGCCAAACCTCCCTGTAATGTAGTCCTCGGTGCGCTTGTCCACCGGCATTGAAAAAAGAGTTTCCGTGTCGTTGAACTCCACCATATCACCCAGCAGGAAAAACGCTGTTTTGTCTGAAATTCTGGTTGCCTGCTGCATATTGTGGGTAACAATGATAATGGTGTACCTCTTTTTTAATTCTACCGCAAGATCCTCAATTTTTAAAGTGGAAATTGGGTCCAGCGCACTGGTGGGCTCATCCATCAGCAATACTTCCGGCTTTACCGCAAGGGCCCGCGCAATGCAAAGGCGCTGCTGCTGCCCGCCCGAAAGGCCAAGGGCGCTCTTTTTAAGCCGGTCTTTTGTTTCGTCCCATATAGCGGCGTCGCGCAGGGAGTTTTCCACTATTTCGTCCAGCTGGGCTTTGCCGCGCACACCGTGGGTGCGCGGGCCGTAGGCCACATTGTCGTAAATGGTCATGGGAAAGGGGTTGGGCTTTTGGAATACCATGCCCACCCGCTTGCGCAGCATGTTCACGTCCATATTTCCAAAAATGCTTTCGCCGTCCAGCTCAACCGTTCCCTCTATGCGGCACCCCTCCACCAGGTCATTCATCCGGTTCAGGGTTTTCAGCA
>JBKEBR010000232.1:0-3116 GCA_047973285.1 Oscillospiraceae bacterium
TAGAGCCGGAACGCATCATCTATGTCGACGAATGCGGGATCAACCAATATCTTTACCGAGAATATGCGAGAGCCCCACGTGGACAAAAGGTGTTTACAAAAGTCAGTGGGCGAAAATTCGAACGCAAAAATATTGTGGCTGGTATATGCCGGGGAAAATGGGTTGCCCCGTTGGAGTACAGCGGAACCACCGACAGTATTTTATTTGAATTTTGGTTTGAGAACTGTTTGCTCAAAGAAATCGGTGAGGGTTCTGTTATTATTCTCGATAATGCAACATTCCACAAGAAATCAGTTCTATCTGCCTTGGCAAAAGTCCGCAACTGCGAGGTTGTGTTTTTGCCTCCCTATTCGCCGGACTTGAATCCTATTGAGATGAAGTGGGCTTGGCTCAAGCGGCTTTTACGCAATATCCTTCATCGCTTTGATTCTCTTGACCAGGCTATTTGGACTGCTTTTCAATTTAGTTGACTATACCAAGACACCATCGACGTTTGGATGAACGAGCATGTGGGAAAACGGTTTTCCTACTACCGCAAGCAGGCCATGGCGCTGCTTGCGGAGGAAAGCCGTTTGAACGAAATTGTAAGCCTGGTGGGCAAAGACGCACTGTCTGACAAAGAACAGCTTTCTTTGGAGATGGCCCGCAGCCTGCGGGAGGACTTTTTGCAGCAAAACGCCTTTCGGCCGGACGATACCTACACCCCCATTGAAAAACAGTCGCGCATGCTGCAAATTATCATTCGCTTTTACGAAATGGGGCAGGAGGCTTTGGAGGCGGGCGCTTACCTTGGGGATATTTTGTCGGCCCCGGTGCGGGAGGATATTGCCAAAATGAAGTATATTCTGGAAGAGGTTACCCGCAGCCTGGACCGCATTTATTCCAAAATGGAAAGCGAACTGGGCGATCTGGCAGACAAAGGGGGGCGCAAAAATGAAGGAGTTTAAAAATATCCGGGAAGTGGTTGGCCCCCTGATGGTGGTGGAAAATGTTGCCGGGGTAAAGTACGACGAACAGGTGGAAATTTATGTTTCCGAACAGGATACCCGGGTGGGAAAGGTTTTGGAGGTAGAGGGCAACCGGGCGGTTGTGCAGCTGTTTGAAGGCACCCGGGGCATTGACGTATCCACCGCCAAGGTGCGCTTTCGGGGCAAGCCGGTTGAATTAAAGGTTTCGCCGGATATGATTGGCCGTGTTTTTTCAGGCATGGGCGAGGTGGTGGACGGCGGCTCCCGCATCATCGGCTCCGAGCTGATGGACATCAACGGAACGGTGATCAACCCCCTGGCCCGCGACTACCCGTCGGAGTTTATTCAAACCGGGGTTTCTGCCATAGACGGCTTAAATACGCTGGTGGTGGGGCAAAAGCTCCCCATTTTTTCGGGCTCGGGGCTGCCCCACAAAGAGCTTGCGGCGCAAATAGCCCGGCAGGCCACGGTTTTGAACAACGACCTCGATTTTTCGGTGGTGTTTTGCGCCATTGGCATCACCTTTGAAGAATCGCAGTTTTTTATGGAGGAATTCCGGCGCACCGGCGCCATCGACCGCTCGGTTATGTTCATCAACCTTGCCAACGACCCGGCCATAGAGCGCATTTCCACCCCCCGCATGGCGCTTACCGCCGCCGAATATTTGGCCTTTGAGCAGGACATGCACGTTTTGGTGATTATGCTGGATATTACCAACTACTGCGACGCTTTGCGCGAGCTTTCCGCCTCCCGCAAAGAGGTGCCCGGGCGCCGAGGCTCCCCTGGGTATATGTACACCGACCTTGCCGGGTTGTACGAGCGCGCCGGGAAATTAAAAAGCCGCAAGGGTTCCATCACCCAAATTCCCATTCTCACCATGCCGGAGGACGACAAAACCCACCCCATTCCCGATTTGACGGGCTATATTACCGAAGGGCAGATTATTCTCTCCCGCGAGCTGGACCAGAAGGACCTTGCCCCCCCATCGACGTGCTGCCCAGCCTTTCCCGCCTGAAGGACAAGGGCATTGGAAAGGGCAAAACGCGGGAGGACCACGCCGACACCATGAACCAGCTGTTTGCCGCCTATGCGCGCGGCAAGGAAACCGCCGAACTGGCGGGCATATTGGGCAGCAGCGCCCTTACGGAAACCGACATGGACTATGCGGCTTTTGCAGAGGCCTTTGAAAAACAGTATGTCTCTCAGGGCTTTGGCACAAACCGCAGCGTAACCGAAACGCTGGCCCTTGGCTGGGAGCTGCTGTCGCTGCTGCCAAGGGCAGAGCTGAAACGCATACGCCCCGAATTTATAGAAAAATACCTGCCCAAAGGCGGTGAATAGGCAATGGCAAGGCTTACGGTAACCCCAACCCGCATGGAGCTGAAGCGGCTTCGCAAACGGCTTTCCATTGCAAAGCGGGGCCATAAAATGCTGAAAGACAAGCAAGATTCACTGGTGCAGGCCTACCTTGGCTTAAAGGATGAGGCCCTGCTTTTGCGCCGGGAGCTGGAGGGAGATTTAAAGGGAATTAACGAGCATTTTGTGCTGGCAAGCTGCACTGTGCCCGACGAAATGCTGTACCAAAACATGAGCTACGACAGCCGCCCGGTGGAAACCTCTTTCGAAAGCAGAAGAATTCTGGGGGTGGAGGTGCCGGTTTTTAAACCGGTGTACCGGCAGGAAGAAGGCTATGCCCGGGAGGCCGGTTACCCTTACAGCATGGAGAGTACCTCCTGCGATATTGACGAGGTGGTCATTCAAATTAACCGGCGCATTCCGCTTATGCTGGAGCTGGCCGAAAAAGAAAAGGCCTGCCAAATTCTTTCAGAGGAAATTCGCACCACCCGGCGCCGGGTAAACGCGCTGGAATACCGCACCATTGTAGATTTAGAAGAAACCATTGCCTATATTTTAATGAAGATAGATGAAAACGACCGGAACACCACCGCCAAGCTTATGAAGCTGGGAGACGGCATTTTATAAAAAAGCAGGGCTGCCGTTACACCGCCAGGGGCCTGCCGCGGGGCGCGTAAGGGCGGCTTTGGGCCCCGCGGGCTTGCTTTTTGGGGCGGCGGGGGTATAATAACTGTAAAGGTTACCCATTGCTAACTGTGCATTGCCGGGGTTTTTGCGGCGGCTCCCGCCGGA
>JBKEBR010000233.1:0-2452 GCA_047973285.1 Oscillospiraceae bacterium
ATTTCTTCGCTAATCAAAGAAATCGAGATTTTCCCATGTGACGAGGCTGAGCTGCCTTTGAAGTCTATTTTATTCAATTTTCCTGTTTATAAAGACGGTGGAGATGTTTGTGGGTTTTTGTGGGACAAAAGTACGCACGTCTCCACATGCTTTGTTCTTGGGAACATATCCACCGGCTGCACTTTGGCGGCATAATACCTGCTTTCGGCAAGGGCGGCAAGGTCGCGCGCCAGTGTGGCGGGGTTGCAGCTCACCATTCCAATGCGGCGTGGCGCCATGGCGGCCACGGCTTGCAGGGTTGCGGCATCGCAGCCTTTGCGGGGCGGGTCTAGCGTTATCACGTCGGGGCGTATGCCCTCCTGGGCAAAGCGGGCGGCGGCGGTGCCTGCATCTTCACACAAAAAGCGGGTGTTGGCAAGGCCCATTTTGGCCGCGGCATACCGGGCGTTTTCCACCGCTTCGGGCACAATTTCCACCCCAATAAGGGTTTTGGCCTCTTGCGCCATGGAAAGCCCAATAATTCCCGCGCCGCAGTATAAATCCACCAGGGTTTCGCCGGGTGCCAAGGCGGCAAATTGCCGCGCAAGGCCAAACAGCCTTTCGGCGCCAAGGGTGTTCACCTGGGAAAAAGAGAACGGCCCAAGGCGCACGGGCACGTTGCAAAGGCTGTCTTCGATAAAACCGCTACCATACAGCAAACAATTCTTTTCCCCTAAAATAACGTTGGTGTTGTGCGGGTTTTTGTTCACCAAAATGGTTTTAATGCAGGGGAATTCCGCAACAAGGGCTTCGGCAAAAGTTTCTGCCCCCGGCAGGCGGCTTTGGGTGGCAACAATGCACACCATTACCTGCCCGCTGTAATGCCCTTGCCGCAGGTAAATGTGGCGCACAAGGCCCCTGCGGGTTTCCTCGTTGTAGGCTGTGGCGCCCAGCTGCTGCAACAGCACGGCGGCGCGGGCGGCAATTTGGTTCAGCACCGCTGGCTGCAGCAGGCAGTCGTTGCAGGGCACAATGCGGTGGCTGCGCCCGGCGTAAAAGCCGTATACAAGGCCGCCATCTGCCGCGGCGGCAACCGGGTACTGCACCTTGTTTCGGTACCGTGCCTGCCCGGGGGAGGGCACGGTGGGCAAAACCTGCGCCTGCAATTTGCCAATGCGCCGCAGCGCATCCTCCACAAACAGGCGCTTTGCCTCAAGCTCCGCTTCGTAGGTAATGTGCCGAAAGCAGCACCCGCCGCATACGCTGCCAATGGGGCAATCCATCGCTTGGCGGTGGGGAGAGGGGGTTACAACCTGTTCAATTTTGGCATAGGCGTAGGCTTTGGCCGTTTTCACAACCTTTGCATTCAAACTGTCGCCCACTGCGCTGCCGGGTACAAATACGGCCATGCCATCTGCGTGGCCCACACCGTTACCGTCGCTTGAAAGGCCGGTAATGGCAAGGGGAATAACCTGGTTTTTTTGTAAGGGCATACGGTTCTCCTGAAAAATATTATGGTGTGGCCGGCCTGTTGCCCGTATAGCGGCTGGGCGGCATGCCTTTTTCTTTTTTAAACACCCGCGAAAAATAGAATTGGTCGAAAAAGCCAACCGAATAGGCAACCTCGGCAACCGAAAGCGAGGTGTTCTCCAGCAGGGCGCAGGCCTCGCCAATGCGGAACTGGGTGAGGTATTCCACAGGAGACTGGCCCACATTGGCAATAAACACACGGTACAAATGGCTGCGGCTTACCCCAACGGCTTTGGCAATGTCGTCTACGCTGATATCGCGCGAGTAGTTGAATTGTATGTATTTAATGGCGTTTACAACATATTGCGAGCCAATTTCGGGCGGGCGCTTGGCCAGTTTCCCCGCCTGCTGCATCAAAAAGGCAATAAACAGGTAGAGGTAGCCCGTCATGCGGGCGTTGTCGCTGTTTTCGTACCCGCCCGAAAGGAATATGCTGTGCAGCAGTTCCCTTGCCGTGTCCGGCTCGGCGGCGTGGTAAACAGGCATGTTGTCCATAAAGGGAAGCTGCTGTGCCAGGTGGGCGGCGCTTGCGCCGTTAAAGCCAACCCAGTAGTACTCCCAGGGGGTTTCTAGGTCGGCGGTATAGCTGATAAGCTGGTTTGGCTTTGCAAAAAACAAATCTCCCGCTTGAATGGGGTGGGTGGTGTTGTTTACCCGGTAGCTGCCTTTTCCGGTAATTACCAAATGCACCAAATAGTGGTCCCGCACGCCGGGGCCCCAGGTATATCCCTTATCGCAGCTTTGCAGCCCGCAGTTGTACACGGAAAGCTCTGCGTTTTCGGGGGCGCTTTTTTTGAAGGATTGTTTATATGTGTCAGACATAGGCGCTCCTTTCCGGCTTTGCAGGCGGGCCGTACCGTTTTGCCGGGCCCGGCAGAACAAACGTGCGGCTTTTGCAAAAAGCCGCGGCAAACCTTAAACCATAAAAGCAAGGTTTCTTAAC